>JAUVJO010000349.1 GCA_030592345.1 Deltaproteobacteria bacterium | reverse complement strand
TTGAGAGATGCGGCCCTTGGAAACGAAGTCCCCAACAAGGGTACAGCGATTGTGGTCGGCGGTGGTAACGTGGCCATGGACGTTGCAAGAACGAGCTGGCGTATCGGTTTTGACGAGGTTAATCTGCTATATCGTCGAACCCGCAAGGAGATGCCAGCAAGCCCGTGGGAAGTGGACGCGGCAGAGCATGAAGGGATCAAGTTCCATTTTCTTGTTGCTCCCCAGGAGGTCGTGGTCAAGGATGGCAAGGCCGTGGGGATGAAGTGTCAAAGAATGGAGCTGGGCGAGCCGGATGCCAGCGGCAGGCGAAGACCAGTGCCGATTGAAGGTTCTGAATTTGTCATGGACGCTGACTACATCTTTGCCGCCATTGGCCAGGTCACGGACGCCAGTCTTGTCGAAGAAAAGCATGGGTTTAAAATCGGGAGGAAGTTTAATTTTGAGATTAACCCCAAGACGTTTGAGACCAATGTTGAAGGGGTATTTGCTTCAGGCGATGGTGCCACAGGCGCAGGCATTGCGATCACGGCCTGCGCAGGCGGCAAGACCGCGGCAGAATCTATTCACAAATATCTGAGAGGGAAGAAGTAGAATGTATATCTACGAGAAAAAGGGACGCTACATCATAGACTTTCAGGATATTCCGGCCGAGCGGCCTGAGATGCCCGAAATCGAGGTTGATGAACGCAGGGGGAACATGACGGAAGTAGAGACCGGTTTCCCTGAAGAGGTGGCTGTTGCCGAGGCCAAGCGGTGCTTTTCCTGTCGGCGCTGCCTGGGATGTGCGCTTTGCTGGGCCGAGTGCAAGCCTGAAGCAATCAACTTTGAGATGGAGGATGAGGATTTTGACCTGGAAGCGGACGAAGTCATTCTGACCTCTGGCATGCAGCGAAAGATCGCGCCTATACGTGGAAACTACGGCAATAAGCACATGAACGTGGTGACCGATTTGCAGGTAGAGCGGATGCTTGCCGATACAGGGCCGAGTAATGGTCTCATTTTCCGGCCACAGGACGGCGAAATCCCGAAAAAAATAGGGTTTGCGCAGACCTTTGGTGGTGTTGATGACAAGATCCGCGATACTGCCCTGTTTTATGCTGTCAACGAGGCCATCATGGCCCAGAAGAAAATTGAGGGCGTGGAAATCAGTTTTGTCTCGCCTGATATCGATGCGTTTAAGGCCGGTGCCGGAAGAGACCTGGACAAGGTTTCTGGTATCAATTTTATCAATGGCATAGTGGCTGAGGCCGCCGAGGTGGGTGAGAACAAGGACATTGAACTAAAATATGAGGTAAACGGGAGCGAAAAGACCGAGTCCTATGATCTCCTTGTACTTTTGACCCAGCCGCAGCTTCCGCCGATCATCGAGGGGTCGGCAAAGAAACTGGGTGTAGAAGTCAATTATGCCAGCTTTCTGGGCACGGCCGGAGAGGTAATTGAGACAGATAAGCCTGGCGTTGCGCTGGCTCAGAATATTTAGGTTGTGTCTTATTAAAATAATCAATATTAGGATACTCACTGAAAAGGCTTCAACATGTAGCCTCTTCGCCGCATAAGATTTAGGAGGTAGATACTAATGGCAGAAGAAGCAATTGAACTCGCAAAACAGCCTGGAGAGTTCAGAAAAAAAGCGCTGGAGATCTTACCAGACGGGGGCAATCTAGACCTCTGCTTCACGTGCGGGACCTGTGCTGCGGGCTGTCCTGCCACGGGCCTTGCAGACATGGACCCCAGAAAGTTCTTGAGGATGGTTCTGCTGGGGATGGACGAGGAGGTCACAACCACGCCCTGGGTGTGGATGTGTACCGGATGCCAGCGTTGCATCTATGCCTGCCCCATGAAAATCGATATCCCACGTCTGGTCTACCTCGCGCGGGCGAGCTGGCCCCGCGAAGAACGGCCAAAGGGTATCCGCGGCTCGTGTGATGCGGCGCTCAGAAACGACAGCGGTAGCGCCATGGGTGTGGCTCCGGAAGACTTTCAGTTTGTTGTAGAAGATGTGCTCGAAGAGGTGAAGGACACTCAGAAAGGCTGGGAAAAACTGGAGGCGCCAATAGACAAGAAGGGAGCCGAGTTTTTCCTGAACCAGAATTCCAGGGAGCCCGCGACCGAAGCGGACGAGCTCATTCCGCTCTGGAAGATCCTTAACATTGTGGGGGCAGATTGGACATATGGCAGCAAGGGATGGGCAGGGGAGAACTACTGCATGTTCCTTGCCGACGACAAGTCTTGGGAACATGTGACACGGACAAGTATTATGCAGTGTGCAGAACTTGGATGCAAGGTCTATCTCAATACCGAATGAGGTCACGTCACCTTTTCAGTCCTGGAAGGACTGAGAAAATTCAATATCCCTTATGACTTCGAAATTGCTAGCATCTACCAATATTATGCCAAGTGGATTCGGGAAGGAAAGCTCAAGGTCAACTCTGACTGGAACAAGGATCGGAAGATCAAGTTTACGGTTCAGGATCCGTGTCAGATTATACGCAAGGCTTACGGAGATCCGGTGGCAGACGATCTTCGGTTTGTGGTGAAGTCCGTTGTGGGGGAAGAAAATTTTATTGATATGTGGCCCAACAAGTCGAACAACTACTGTTGTGGCGGAGGCGGAGGCTTTCTCCAGTCGGGATTCACAGATGAGCGTTATGCCTATGGCAAGATCAAGTTTGACCAGATTATAGCTACAGGAGCTGATTACTGCATTGCCGCGTGTCACAATTGCCATGCACAGATCCATGATCTTGCCCACCACTTTGAGGCCAAGTACATGACAGTCCATCTGTGGACCCTTATTTGTTTATCCCTCGGGATTCTGGGTCCGAATGAACGTGAATACCTCGGAGACGACCTAAAAGAAGTGAACATGCCCGAAGAATAATAAGACATAGCAGAAAAAATGGGTCCCCAAAAGGGATGCTCGGTTTTTGAGCATCCCTTTTTGTTTGTCCGCAGGAATCACACCTTCGTCTGCCTCAACTTCCCAGGCATAGCCTGTTGTATAATCAGGCTACACCGGCTGTAGCTAAAGGCAACAACCCTGTAACTACTTGATCTCATATCAATTTCTAGCCTATCCACATTCGAGCCGACCCAATGTGTAGCTTATTATCGCACCAACACCTCCTTGTTGATCTGTTTCATAACTCACAGCGCAGAAGAATTTGAAGAAAAATATCAATGATATCAAGACGAAACACAACAAAATCATTGATACGTCCTCTCCTGGCACCTCCGTTGCAAATCCAATTGGGTAAAGGCATGTGTTTAAAGAACAGGTAACGGTTCACGGGTTCAATAGTTCAGGGGTTCAGGGTTCAACGAAAGAAAGGTAACTCTGAATCCCGCTTTCAGCGGGAAACTCTGAACCTGGGAACGCTCACAAGAAAGGGAGGTGGCATTATGAGAAATACTACACGTAATATCGGTTATGGCCAGGGAGAGGTGCCTCGGGGTGCCTGTCGTTTTTGTGTTCATAGCTCAAACGGCGCATCAGGCATGGCAAAAATCTGTATCCTCAATTATCAATGCGAGCATTGCGCCTTTGATCAATGGCTGGAGGCGACTCAGGCTACAGGGAGCGTGCCAATGACTTTTAGGACATCTGGTCTTGGATATACTTTGGCCAGGGCTGCGTGAGCATTGGGAGCAAGGGTTTGGCGTACGGTGAAAGTGCTATTGGT
>JAUVJO010000386.1 GCA_030592345.1 Deltaproteobacteria bacterium | reverse complement strand
GCAAAGGAGATCAAGAAGTCGCTGAAGGCTCTTCCTGAAAGGCAGCGGCTGGTTTTTCAGCTAAAGGTGCTCCATGGAATGAGTATCCGCGAAATTGCTCAAGTGATAGGAACTGCCGAGGGGACTGTAAAGAGCCACCTGTTTCGTGCAACACGTTTTTTACGGGAAGAACTAAAGGAATGGGCCACACCATAATGGAGGTGGAGAAATGAAAGCTTGTCCAAATCACCAGGAGACTTTGTGGTTGGATGTATATGGGGAGTTGGACCCAATTAAGAGGTCAGTCTGGGAGCGGCATCTGGAAACATGTACCGGTTGCCGTGAAGAGCGCCGGAGATTGCTTGGTTTGCTTGACCTGGTAAGAGACGAGATGGACCCCCCGCTGCTCTCACCGAAAAAAGCCCGTGCTTTGTCATGGTCAATCAAACGAGGATTAAGGGAACAACATGCAACTATGAGGTGGTGGAAAGGCCTCCTGGGCATGCCGAACAGGCTTATTCCTGCCCTGGCTGCGGTTTCCCTGCTAATCGTGGCCCTTGGCTGGTTCGCCATAAACAAAGTTCAAAACCCTTCATCTTTTCAAAATTTCTCTGGCCTTAAATTAGAAGAACAGATGATCGTCAAGGATTTAGACGTGATTGACAATCTGGATTTCCTGGAGGAAATGGATACACTCTGGAAACTGGTTCAAGTGGTTGACAACCGAGACATTATTTGACAGATAGTAACCGTTCACGGGTTCAAAGGTTCAGCGGTTCAAAGGTTGCATTCTCAGTACCATACGTCATCTTATAAACGTTTTGTACGGGAAAACCGACCGCTTCCACATCCTCAAAAATCTGGAACATGGTATTTGAGGATTGTGTAGCAAAACCATCTTTTTTGCGAGGGCTTCGGCTCTTCAATTTTGTCCTTATCCCTAACCTTGAACGTTGAACCCTGAACCTGTGAACGCATACGACAGATATTTCATGGGACTAAAAGACCGAGATGAAGATTAATATGATGAAATATAGGCAGGGTACCTTGACATTCTTGGCCCTGTGGAAAGTTACAGCCATCCTGACTGTATGGTTTATCATGTTATTCTCAGCCCCGACCTGGGCCAAACCCAAAGGATCTTATGAGATAACAAATATGGCCGGCGAGAGGGAATTGCGTAAAAGGCCTGTTGTTAAGCGGTGGGACGCTATTGGGCACACGTATAAAGAGAACAGTCACACGCACATGGCAAGGAAGAAAAGGGCATCGTCTGAAACTGGGGGGGATCTGGAAAGAAAATGGAAGAATTACCAGGACTTATCTCCTGACGAAAAGGCCAGACTCAAAAGGAAGAGTATGGAGTGGGAGGCGTTGCCCCCGGAAAAGAAAAAGGTCCTGCGTAAAAGAATGAAACGGCTGAAGGGTCTTTCACCTGGCGACCGTGAACTTTTTCGCCAGCGGTTTAAGCAATGGAAAAAACTTTCCCCGGATCAACGTCAAGGTATCAGGCAAGATCTGGATAGGTGGGATAGATTGCCTCCACAGGAGCGAGAGAGAATCCGCCGCAAATTCCTAAACTAATAAAGCTTCCGGTCTCCTTATGGAGGATATGATGGGAAAAATTGGAAAACTGCATATCCTGACGGATACGGTATTGCAGTCACGGTTTTCACACATGGAAATTACCCGGCTTGCGATTGCGGGAGGAGCGGATACTATCCAGTACCGGCAAAAAAGCGGGTCAACCCGAGAGATGATCGAGATTGCCCGAAATATGAAACGACTGTGCTCAGAGGCTGGTGTGACGTTTATTGTAAACGATCGATTGGACGTCGCTATTGCGGCGGAGGCAGACGGGGTCCATCTGGGACAGGACGATTTCCCCATCCCAACGGCGCGAGAACTTCTTGGAGAAGGTCGGATCATCGGGGGATCAGCAGCTACTTTGGATGAGGCCCGAAAATGCCTTTCAGAGGGAGCGGACTATGTGGGATTTGGGCCTGTCTACCCCACATCATCCAAGGACGATGCCGGTCCTGTCAGCGGGATTGACATCCTGAAACAGGTGGTTGAAATTATTCCCTTGCCGATTATTGCCATCGGGGGCGTCGGCGCAGAGAATATCCCTGACGTGATGAGAGCAGGTGCCCATGGTATCGCAGTGATCTCGGCCGTTTGCTGTCAGGATGATCCCGAGGAGGCGACCAGGGCCCTTTATCAGGCCTTGAGTAAGGGCACATTATGAGGGCGCTATGACTGAAATATTAGCCGATATTGGGGAATTCGGATTAATTGACCGGATACATGAACTCCTACAGAAGGAAGGCGTTCAAACCCCAGGATTAACGCTTGGAATCGGAGATGACACCGCATCTTTCCTGCCTCATGCAGGATACGAAGTATTGGTGACCTGCGACTGCATGGTAGAAGGCAGACATTACCTTCCTCAACACATTACACCCCTGGAGTTGGGGCGACGCGCAATGGTGCTCAATATCAGCGATATCGGTGCCGTGGGGGGTAAACCCCTTTATGCACTCGTGTCCCTGGGCTTGAGAGCGGACGCCTCTGTTTCAGATGTGGAGGCCATGTATCGCGGTTTTGTCGCGGAGCTCAACCCGTTTGGAGCCTCAATTATCGGTGGTAATCTTACAAAATCAGGAGACAGCCCATTCATCGACATCACTTTAATCGGGGAAGTGGAACATGGTAAAACAGTCCGTCGTTCCACCGCAAAGGTTGGGGATGCAATTCTTGTTACGGGATATCCGGGCCAGTCGGCCGCCGGGTTACAATTATTGCTGCAAGCTCAACCTAATGCGGATTTACTGAGTCATCCACTGGTGCGCGCCTACAATATGCCGTCCCATCGAGCATGGGAGGGTCGGGCCATTGCCCAGTCAGGATGTGTCACAGCGATGATTGATACCAGTGATGGGTTTCTTGGGGACCTGGGACACATCTGCAAGGAAAGCGCTGTTGGCGCTGAACTGATTCAGGAAAAGCT
>JAUVJO010000444.1 GCA_030592345.1 Deltaproteobacteria bacterium | reverse complement strand
ATGGATGACAAACCCGCGCTGAAAAAGGCCGTGGTCTGGTCCTTGCGTAAGTTTGGCAAATATCTCGCCTTGCTCCAAGTTGTCAATAAAGACCCTGTCCGGAACCTTCGACATCCGAAATTTCACCCACGCTCAGAATTGCCCGAATATCTCACCAAAAAAGAACTCCGCAGACTTTTGGAATACTCGGCGCTTCACCTGGAATCAAGGAATTTTGCAATCCTCAGCCTTATGGCCTCCTCAGGGCTCCGCCTCAATGAAGTGGCCCATTTGAAGCGAAGCGATACATGCCTCCGGGAACATTGGCTTGATGTCCCCGTAAAAGGAGGCTGGATAAAAAAGACCCCTCTGAGTAGTTCCATGGCCGTTATTTTAGAGAATTATTTGACGACCAGAAATGACCAATGCGACGCATTATTTGTGAATGGAAAAGCAAGGCCTGTGTCTGTAAGTTGGTTGCAACGGCTGGTGAAGACAACAGGGGAACAGGCAGGATTGCCTTATTCTCTTACATGCAATCATCTTCGCCATACCTTTGCCACCTATGCGGCAGATCAGCACGGCAAGGTGATCACCAAGACATTAATGGGCCACCAGCGTCTGGCAACCACCGAGGTGTATACCCATTTGAGCCCCTGCCATTTTAAGCCCCTTGCGAAACTCCATCCCTACCAAATTGATGAGGGAAGAAGCCGGCTATGAACGATACCTCTGAATATCTCGGCTATCTTGAACGAATGTGCGGCTTTAGCATCCATACCCTGAAGAGGCACAAACGGATCTGCACTCTTTGGCAGGATTTCCTTGCTGAGAAAAATAAGAAACTGCTGGAAGCAATTCCGGTTGACTTCCTCGACTTTATCGAATTCCGGCACCGACAGGTAAACAATGCAACTATAGCCAGTGAGCTCTGTGTCCTGCGCACTCTATATGCTTATCTCTATGATTTTGATCAAATATCCTTAAACCCGGCGGCATCCATACCGGAGCTCATCTGTGAGCCGCCTGCTGAAAAGAGCTACTTGACGGTTGCGGAGTGTTTCCAGTTTCTGGAGGCATTTGATGCCTCCGATCCTATTGGCCTTCGCAATTATACAATCACTGCACTTTTGTGGTCCACGGGGCTGCGGAACAGTGAGCTCTGCGCCCTTAACTGGCGGGATATCGACCTGGAGGATGGGGCGCTGATGGTCCGTAAAGGCAAAGGAGGAAAGCAACGGCAGATCTTTTTAAATGACCGGGTGAGGGAAGATCTGGTCCGCTATAGTCGTCAAATGGGGGGCGGAGCATATGATCCGGTCTTTTACGCCTTTCCCCGAAATGCATCGAGTAAGGGTGAACATGCCCGGCTCAGCCAGGACAGCCTGGTTGAAATCATCCGGGAACACGGCAAGAGGGCAGGGATTAAAAAACCGGTCAATCCCCTGACTTTCCGGCATTGCTTCTCCACCCATATGTATGAAGCAGGCGTTGGGATTGCCGACATCAAGGAAATGCTTGGGCATGACGATGAGACCGAAACAACGATTTATAT
>JAUVJO010000075.1 GCA_030592345.1 Deltaproteobacteria bacterium | reverse complement strand
TTTAGTGTGACCGCCACAGGCACTGCACCATTGTACTACCAGTGGCTGCGGGATGGTTCATATATCACAGGGGCCGAGAACGAGAGCTACACCACGGATCTCGTAACAATAGATGATGATGGCGCAGAGTTTTCTTGCGAGGTGAGCAACTCCGGAGGCACTGTTACCAGCAACAAGGCCGTGCTCACTGTGAGCACAGAGCCAATAGCAACGTTCCCTTTTGAAGAGGGTTTTGAAAGTGGGAAGCTTGCAGACTTTTGGACTGCATCGTCCACCGGCACAGGGAGAATCCGGGTGACTGATTTAAATGGTCCTTGCTCCGGCACATACCAACTCACCATGGATAGCTTCCAATACTGGAGCTTTGGGCTAAACGAGCTGGTCTTAAACATCAATCTCGCTGGCCAGAGCGGTGTGATGCTGCGTTTCGACCACAAGGAGTTTAACGATGACGGCTATACTATGCCATCTTCATTTGACGGCTCAAACAACAGCGACGGGGTGGCGATCAGCGCGGATGGCAACACCTGGTACAAGGTGCAGGGGCTGACCGTCGCTGAAGGCACGAGCTCGAGCTGGCAGTGCTTTGACGTGAATCTTGATGCAGCGGTTCAAGCAGCAGGTATCAGTTTCAACGGTGCCTTTAAAATCAAGTTCCAGCAGTACGGCAGAAACCCCATTGTTTCGACCACGTTTCCATTCTCAGATGGGTTTGCCTTTGATAACATAGAGGTGTATCAGTAGAGGGATGGGGTGAGAATCAGCAAAAAGCGGGTATTCTTGTCTCATGTTTGTTCTTTTGTAATTGGGTAACCGTTCACGGGTTCAAGGGTTCAGGGTTCACCGAAAAAAGAAGTAACCCTCAAACCCACTTTCAGAGGGAAACTCTGAACCTGTGAACGCCTACGAATAAAAACTGGATCAATTTCGTCACCAAATAAAAGGCCCCGGACGGTGAGTGCGTCCGGGGCCTTTGCTTTTACGTAGAATTGTGGTGAGTTGGATCGATTAGAATTCTACGGCAATCTGTCCGTAAACCACATCTCTCTTGTCTCGATTATCAACATCGTAATCCTCGTACTCATCATGGAGATATGCAGCCGAGGCTGTAACCCTCTCGAAGATCTCCTGGTTGAAACATATACCTAACCGGGTCTCGGGATATCCTAGATCTTCAGCCTCATCAGAAGCTGCGTATTTCAAGGCAATTTCCAGGTTTTTACCCCAGTCCCAGTTATAACCGGCTTCGACATTCCAGACGGCTGGCTGTGGACCACTTGTGGACCCAGGCCCTCTAATATCATCCAGGGCAGTCATGTATTCGCCATCAACAAAAAAACCGGCAAAGCCTACATGAAGATAGGCATCGAATCCACCGACAAACTCCTCAATATCATGGATTCCGTGTTCGTTAAGTGCATCTTCAAGACCATTCGAGTCCGCTATGTTAGAAAGATACGAAGCCCCAACTAACAGGTCAATACCCTCCAGATCCTCATTTGAATAGTTTGCGTCAAAGCCATAACTCTTTATGTGGTTCTCTTTTCCGACTTCATTCATGTCCCCCCTGAAAAGATAGCCAGATACCGAAAACCCTATTTGGGGCCATTCCGCTCCGAGAAGAACTGCCTTCTCGTTGATCTCGCCCATCATCAGGGTGAGAGGGACATCCATAAGGGGATCATCCGGGAAGTGCGTCAGCAAAGCGCCAAATGGGACATACATCTTGCCTCCGGCAGCATAAAGAGGAAATTCCTCGGTGTTTCCTATGGTAACAATACCCTCATCTAATTCTACGCCCCCTTCGTCTTCTTCTCTCAAAAAATCAGTCGGATCTTCGTACAGGAGGAGTGTTTCAACACTGACCCAGTCGTTAACCTCTGCCTCCACACCCAGTTCAACGGCCGTAAGACAAATGTCACTTCCGTTATTGCTATTGCCATTTTTCGACTTAACGCTCTCCCACGCGGCACCAACTTTAATGAGACCGCCAATACTGATATGTTCTTGAATCCAACCTGCCACGCCTTCGCCCTCACCCTTCATCTCTTCTTGGATTTCCTGCTTTAATTCATCCTTGAGGGCTTTTCTTTCTGCCGGATCCAAGGCCAGAGCGTTGGTCGCCACCAAAAACATCCCCAAAAACAAAATCGTTGCAAAAACAATCGAAGCGTATTTCTTCATCCTGTTTCCTCCTTTTTTGTCATTCGTTTTTCAGAATGCCTATAATAAAACAAAAATCCGCCCCTTCACCTCCTTTCCGCAGAATCTACACAATCGCCATCGCACAAATGCGATGAATCCGGCTCCCGACTACCACGGTCGCGGAATCAGTGTCAAGGGAAAATCGTAGCCGTTCACGGGCAGCTCGATGCCTTAATTTCACCACAGAGGCACAGAGGACACAGAGTGCAGGGGTTTTTTCCATGGCCGGGAGACGACGGCCAGGGAAAAGCATCCGTCCGGCTTCGCCGGGTGAAATTGCTAGCACGGCTGCCACAAAGGTGGTGTCAAAACAATGAGGCGTGGGATAATTGCCCGAAGGGCAGCGTTTTTTTGCCTGATCGCCGTCTCCCGATCGGGCAAAAGGAATTTACCTCTGTGCTCTCTGTGCTCTCTGTGCTCTCTGTGCTCTCTGTGCTCTCTGTGGTGAATCATTTTTGCGTATCTCAAGATACCCCTGTGAACGCTTACGAAAAATCGAAAGGCGAGTCAACACGGCAATTGACGCAGTTCAAGGTTGTTGTATTTCAATTATAGCAATGTATTATGGTATGATTTTTTAGGGTTATTGATCTTCAATTGCCCAATGATAATTTTCCTGTGAAATCAGAGGTTACCTTGACAGGCCATCCATTGGACCTTTTCTCCAGTGGGCATCTGTCATTATTGTTTTTTATTGACAAAGGAGAGATGTGTGATTAACGTAACCGGATTTCAATTAATATCCAACCAGCCATTAATGCGCTTAGGTAAGTCTCCTTATCATTATCATTTTGATAAGGAGAGAAGGAGAGAAAATGACATTAGACACCTTGAAACCGGGAAGTACATGCCTTGTAAAAAAACTGACGGCAGAGGACCAGTTAGGCCAGAGACTCATGGATATGGGGGTTTACCCAGGTCTCAGGTTAACGGTGGTCCGCAACGCCCCTCTTGAAGATCCCATGGAGCTGGAGCTGGGTGGTGCTTATCTGAGCGTCAGACACGAAGAAGCGAAATTCGTGGAGGTTGAGGGGTAGTGGGAAGAGAAAAGACCCTAGTAGCCTTGGCAGGGCAGCCTAATACCGGCAAATCCACGGTCTTTAACGCCATTACGGGCGCAAGCCAACATGTCGCCAACTACCCGGGAGTCACGGTTGAAAAAATGACCGGCTCTTACAGGTATGATGGTGCAAAAGTAGAAGTCGTAGACCTTCCGGGGACATACAGCCTTACCTCATACTCCCTGGA
This sequence comes from Deltaproteobacteria bacterium, assembly GCA_030592345.1. Taxonomy (GTDB): domain Bacteria; phylum Desulfobacterota; class Desulfobacteria; order Desulfobacterales. The sequence continues at coordinate 7,176 of JAUVJO010000075.1, read as the reverse complement.
AGAACGGGTATCGCGGGACTTTCTCCTCCATGAAGAGCCCTCAGTGGTGGTCAACGTAGCAGATGCCTCGAATCTCAAACGAAACCTCTACCTTACGTTCCAGTTGCTGGAAATGCAGGTCCCCCTTGTGCTGGATCTGAACATGATGGATGTGGCAAAGAGGAGAGGCATTGAGATTGATGTTAAAGAGCTGGAGAAGCAGCTTGGGACCACGGTCGTTCCCACTGCCATTAGAAACGGGACCGGCAAGAAGGAACTTCTCAAGTCTATCCATGCGGTTTCCCTTTCAGAGCGACCTTCTGAGCCCTTTCGCATAGACTACGGGCCTTTGGAGAGTTTCCTGACGGAAATTGAGGGTGAGCTCTCCGGAAACGGGGCGCTTTGGGCGAATTATCCTCCCAGGTGGCTTACTGTCAAACTTATGGAAGGAGACGACGAGGCGCGAAGACTGGTCCGGAAAAATCATTCGAACCCAGAGCTACTCCTTGCATTTGTTGAAAAAAAGAGACAGGCATTTGAGTCAGAGCACGCTGAGAAGCCGGAAAGGCATGTCGCCTTCCGCCGGTATCATGTGGCAGACGATATCACGAAAGCCTCTTTGAAACCAAAGGCCGCCTCCTCGCAACCGCTCTCTGATAAGGCTGACCAATTCATCTGCAACCGCTTCCTGGGGCCTCTGATCCTGGTGGGCGTTATTTATCTCCTTTACTATCTCTCCATCGTCCAGGGATACAATCTTACGAACTACACCTGGCCGTTGCTTGCCAAACTCAGGAGCCTTACGGAATCTATACTGCCGAATCCCGGATTCATAGAAGAGCCTCTCATCCGTTCCCTTACCTTGTGGTTCGTGGATAGCATAAATGCCCTGCTAAACTATATCCCCATCTTTTTCATACTGTTTGGCCTCATCGCCATACTCGAAGACAGCGGGTACATGCCGAGGATGGCCTTTATGCTGGACAGGCTCTTTAATAAATTCGGACTCCACGGCCAATCCACCCTTCCCATGGTCCTGGGCGGCATTTATGTTGGCGGATGCGCTGTCCCGGCTGTGATGTCTTGTAAGGGCATCCCGGACGAAAGGGCGAGGTTCGCCACCATCCTGACCATCCCCATGTTAAACTGCCTGGCAAAGGTCCCGCTCTATGTGCTTCTGATCAACATTTATTTCGTCGGGCACAAGGGCCTGGCCATGTTCTTCATTTCCACCATAACGCTTTTGATGGTGCTTCCCGTGGCCAAAATCCTGACCCGCACTGTTCTCAAAAAAAAAGAGACCTCCCCATTTATTATGGAGATGCCTCCCTACCACGTCCCCACAATCCGGGGCGTTCTTGGACGTGCAACGGAAAGGGTCTGGCTCTTTATCAGGAAGATTATCACCATCGTGGCCGTTATTGCGATCATTATCTTTGTGCTTCTCCAATTCCCGGGGCTTAGCAATGAGAGAAAGGCATATTACAGTACACAAAAGGATCTCGTCACGGCAAACTTCTACAAAAAAATAGAAGGCAACCCGTATGCAGAGCACGTGCAGGGTAAGAACCTTATGGCATTGGTCATTTACTGGGACAAGTACAAGAATGCCAAGATGATGGCAAAGGGAAAAGATGCGGCCAAAGCGATAAATGAAAGATTCAAGGAAGAAAATCCGATTTTTTTCAAAATCGCACAGCCCAAAAAAGACAAGGACGCCAAAAAGCTAAACCGGGCCTTCAAGAAGGTCTTTTCGGCAAGAAAGAAGCTTTTAAGGGAGATAAAAAAGGAAAAGATCGATAACAGCTTCCTGGGACAAATCGGCCATGCCATGGAGCCGTACACCAAATGGGCAGGCTTTAACTGGCGTATCAATGTCTCCCTGCTAGCGTCGTTCGCAGCCAAGGAAAGCAGCGTGGCCACGCTGGGGGCACTCTATGAGCAGGAGGAAGAGGGAGAGAGCCTTGAGACAAGGATGGAAAAAGGCGAAAAGGGTTTTACGCCCCTTCATGCCCTTGCACTGATGCTCTTCATGGCCCTTTATCCCCCCTGCATCGCAACCAGTATTATGGTCAAGATCCAGACCGGAAAAATACGGTGGATGGTCTTTTCCATGATCTTTCCCATAGTCTTGGGGATTATGGTAGCAACACTGATTTTTTCCGGGGGCAATCTACTCGGCCTGAGCGGGCTGCAGGCCATGTTTGCGTTTTATGGTCTGGCCCTGGCGATAACTATTGGAATGGGTTTTTTGAAGAATGAGTGAGAATCGATGCAAATAAAGGAGGTGGATATTATGCCAAGGGTACTTGCTTTGATCGGGTTAATTGCTTTTACTCTCTTGCTGGCCGTCCCGGCCATTGCTCATACCCCGCTTTGCTCGTGCTACGACAATGGGGATGGGACCATTACCTGCGAGGGTGGTTTTTCTGATGGATCGTCAGCAGCAGGCGTGGCCATTAGAGTGGTAGATGCATCCGGAAAGGTCATCTTAGAAGGAAAAATGAACGAGGATAGCGAGTTTACATGCGACAAACCGGCAGGGTCCTACACGGTGCAGTTTGATGCCGGCCCGGGTCATCTGGTGGAGGTGAAGGGTGACGATATCGTTGAGTAAAGCTGTTTCGGAGCGAGGAGGGTGGTGTCCTCCCCGCTCCGGTGGAAAATCGCCCCTGGTTCGCAGGGGAAATCTCTACAATTTTTATAGCACAGTAGAAATGAAAAAGACAGAATAATGGAGGAGGACATATCGTGAAGAAGATAATATTTGTTTTGCTTGGATTGGTCGTATCATTGTCATTAACTATTCCTGCTTTTGCCCATTTTCAGATGATCTATACGCCAGAATGCGCACTGGAAAAGGGAGGAAAAATCGACCTCAAACTGGTCTTTACCCACCCCTTTGAGGCGGGTCACACCATGGATATGGGAAAACCCGAGCAGTTTTTTGTCGTGAGATCAAGGGGTGAAAACGAGCCCAAGAAAACCGATCTTCTGCAGACGCTCAAACCCATTACCTGGACGAGTCTGACAAACTCTGGCAAGGCATGGGAGACTGAGTACAGCGCGAGAGGCGGGGACCACATCTTTTGCCTTATACCCGAACCTTACTGGGAACCGGCAGATTCTTTCTACATCAAGCAGAACACGAAAGTAATTGTAAATGTTGGCGGCGAGCCCGGCAAATGGATGGAACCGGTAGGGCTCCCCACCGAGATCGTTCCTCTTTCAAAGCCATACGATCGGTGGACCGGAAACGTCTTCCAGGGCGTGGTGATGTTGAACGGCAAGCCTGTGCCTGGCGCGGAAATCGAGATCGAATATATGAACCACAAGCCTTTGCTGGACAAGAACGCCTTTGCTAAAGAGGCGGCTGTCGAGGCACCCCAGGACGCCTTTGTGCTCCAGACGATCTTTGCGGACGCAAACGGAGTCTTCACTTTTGGCATTCCCAGGGCCGGTTGGTGGGGCTTTGCGGCGCTTGACCTGGACCCTGACTATACGTACAAGGACAAAAAGTGTTCGAGGGATGCCGTTATCTGGATTAAGGCAGTGGATATGAAGTAAGCTGTGTCACTAGGGGGTAAACCTGACAAAGAGGAGGCGGCCCCTGCAAGGGTCGCCTCCTATTTTACCATGAACATATCGCACCTTCGGTGCGGACTTGTAGCGCAGAGCTTAAGCTTTGCCATGAGGTCAGAAAAATTTCAACAGGGCGATGGTTATGGACGTCTGGGCAATCATTAGTCCGATCACCCACTTAACCAAACTGATTTCTAAATCCCTAAGGTCTTCCTTGGTGCCCAAGTCCTCTTTGCGTGAGATGGGGTAGAGCTTTACCATCGCATCCTAAATAGTATTGCTTCTCCTTATTCAAAAAACATAACACATGCTCGTATTAAAATCAAACAGAAATGGACATCGTCGAAGGGCAAACCATCTGAGGCAAAAGTCATGGAAAACGTCATAGAAGTTGAGAACCTGACTCACTGCTACGGAAAGCGGGTCATCTATGAAGATCTGAATTTCACTGTCCCGCGAGGAAGCATTTTCGGCCTCCTGGGAAAAAACGGGGTGGGTAAGACTACCCTTATAAAGATACTCATGGGATTTCTGCGACCTGTTTCCGGCAGGTGCCGGGTCCTGGGCGAGGCCTCCCACAACCTGTCACCAGTTGCCAGGAGCAGGATCGGCCTCCTTTTTGAAGGACATCTGGCTTACGAGTTCATGTCAATCGCCCAGATCGAAAAGTTCTACTCTGCCCACTATCCGACCTGGAACCGGGACCTGTATTATGGGCTGGTTGACAGGCTTGACCTGCCCTATGACCACAAGATCAAGAATATGTCCTGCGGACAGCGCTCACAAGTTGTCCTGGGGCTGATATTCGCTCAAAACCCTGAACTCATGATCCTGGACGACTATTCCATGGGCCTGGACGCGGGGTACCGCCGCCTTTTCCTCGAATACCTGAGCGAGTATGTAAAAGACGGTACGAAAACCGTATTTGTCACTTCTCACATAGTCCAGGACCTGGAAAACCTGGTGAACGAGGTCATGTTCCTTGACCGGGGCGGAGAGATTCTCCAGACATCACTGGATGAATTCATGACCGGTTTCAAGCAATTCCGTTTCAAACGCAACGGTTCAACAAACACCCTGCACAGGGATGACGTAATCAGGAACCTCGACATCACAGGTGATAACGCCTCTGTGTTCTCATTTCTGTCTATGGCTAAGGTGGGCGCCCATCTTGCGGAAATGGGCATCGAGACCGCCGGCCTTGAGCAAGTCCCAATGACGCTTGAGGACGCATTTATCGGGCTTACAGGGAAATACTAAACTACCATGCTTTTATCCATCATATACAAAGAGTGGCTAAAGGTCCGCCTCTTCTGGGGGATTGCCCTTGTGTTGAATATTGCTGTCTTTGTCTATCTATTTGTGGACATCAGGCATCTCTTTACGATCGAACACGCTGAAATGATCTGGTATCAGGCATTTAAGATCGGCACGCTCCACTATGCGTACATGAAATACCTTTTGGTTATCACCGGTGTGATTATCGGCGCTGCCCAGTATACGCCGGAGATGATCGGCCACCGCTTCAGGCTCTCCCTTCACCTGCCGGTGCGGCCCAATTCCATGGTACTCTGGTGCGTGCTCACAGGTCTTTTTGGAGTTGCTGTAATCGGTATGCTCGATGCATTCATGCTCTATACCATCATCGCCAGGTTCTTCCCCCATGAAGGGGCAGAAAGTGCCCTGTTGACTGCGCTCCCGTGGTTTTTCTCCGGGCTGATTGCATATCTCGGCATAGCCCTGACCGCCATGGAACCACGGTTGTCCAGGAAGTTCGTCTATCTCGCCATAGCAGGCGGCTTTTTGTGTCTCTTCTATCAAGGCAATGACTATGAGACCTACAACCGGGCACTATGGAAACCAGCACTCATTTCCCTGTTGTTCATCCCCTCTATTATCCTGCCTGCCTACCGTTACCGCAACAGGAGTTCATGATGGTCCCGAAATTAGCTCGATATGCGCTGATTGTACTGGCAATCGTGGTGATGAGCGTGTATCTGCCCTTTCTCTACCACAAGGTATCCGAGAAGAAGGTGGGAAAGACACAGCTCTTTTTCAGCCCGGTGATAAAAAAATTCGTGTTCCGCGAGATGGTGGGTGAAGGTCACAAGTTCGTAACACAGGACGAAAGCGGCAATGATTACGACCGGATGACCTTTGAGACCCTGATCCCCTTTGTTTACTACAAGAACATGGACCTCTGGGGCAAGCTGCCAATGACTATCGACGGCCGGACCTTTGACAAGCAAACCATCAAGGAAAACAGGCAGGTTTTTGAGCTTAAACCCCGCATGATCGCTGACCGCAGCCCGCGGATTCAGGTGTTTCCGCTCCTCGAGTCGGAGCCGGGTGTAACAAGGCTGCGGTTCCCGGAAGATGCCTTCCGCATGACCGACAGGATGGAATTCATCAATGTAGACACGAACACCGTTGACGAAGACCTTACAGGTAAGTTCACCGATGCCATGAAGAAAGCAGGGGTTGTCTTTCCGGCACGGCTTACGGCAGGCAGGGTGTCTATCCTCAAGCCATTTGATGAAGGGTTTTTCGTGGTTGATGTAAATGGATGTACATATCACGTCAAACGGGTCAAGGGAGAACCGGTTGTAGTGAAAACCCCAATACCCTCTGATCTTGGGATTAGAAACATCAAGGTGATGGAGAACAAAAAAAAAGAGATCTATGGAATGCTCCTTACTAACAAGGGCGACATCCACCTTATTACCTGTGACGACTACAGGCTCATCAAATTGCCGCTCATGGACTACAATCCGGATATCATGGACTTGAAGTTGCTCATCAATCCGCTCTACAGGACGGCTGTCTATTCCGATGACCACACCATCCATGCCGTGGCCATGGACAGCCAGTATCGGCCCATATCCCGGTATCAGCGGGTCATGTTCTCAGGCAGGACGACCATGGCCGATACGGTATTCAAGGCTTTATTCCCGTTTTGGATTAAAACCACTGACAAGACAAGTAGTTACTTGCAATTTGACCTTGTCTGGAACGGGTGGCTGGCCTTAATCGGTATTGCCCTGTCACTCCTTATTGCCGTCGTGATCATGCACCTGCGGAAATTCCGATTCAAAAGGGACTGGCCCGACTTTGTCGTCATCATGTTCACGGGCATCTACGGCCTGATTGCTGTGACCATAATCGATCCGGAACAGTGACACAGTGGACAGTAGATCCATTTAACCACCTAACCCGGTTTGTACCATAACCCCAAAATCTTTTTCTGAAAGACTATAGAATGACAAAGGAATTACTCATAGCAAGCGTGGGATTGTCTCTATTCATCATCTGCCCGCGGATGGCAGGCATGGTGCATATCATCTCAAAACATTCACATGTGTCCCTGTTCTATACTGCCCTATATGGAACCATTTTGGCTATACCTTTAGTTCTACTCATGGTCCTGATATTCGGAAAGTTCGGCGTCTGGGGAGCCCTTGCTTTTTGCGTCGCGACCGACATCCTCTCAGCGCTCTTCATGAAAGAGATAAGTCTTCGTGCCGGCATAGAGACTATTGTTATCGCCCTTTTTGTAATCCTTGGAGTCAGAGTTGCTCCCTATGTTGCAAAGCTCTTGGTGAGATAAGGCGTATC
>JAUVJO010000014.1 GCA_030592345.1 Deltaproteobacteria bacterium | reverse complement strand
TTATCGGTCGTCGGCGTATTACAATACAGCCTCCTCTCTCTGGCCTTGTGAAATTTCATATGTGAAAGTCTATATTCCGCGCCTTCGCGCCTTGCTCTTGATGCTCATGTCTCACCGAGAAAAGCGCAATTTGTGACCTTCCGAGGTATAACATATCAAGTGGTTTTTGTTTGGGTTGCTTCTCACAGGCGAAGAATATAAAGAAAGCCAATCACCGCACTCCCCAACTCCTCCCATAACCTCCCACACTTTCCAACCTTATAGCCACCATCCGCCTTTTTTCTCAGCCCAAAGGTTCTCCAAGGGCCCCCGAGGTTTCTCATCTGTCAAGTGCAGGCTAGTTCGGACTCCTTAGCTAGACTGCGCTAAATATACTTAACCTGTTGTTATCATGCAATAATCGTCATCATCGTGCTATGTACGGAAATAATTCCTTGTGAATTTGCTTGACATTGATACTTGAACTTTATATAATTCATACATAATTATATATAATTAGTGCCCAAGCGCAAATTGCCCATTCCTGTCATTTCGAGCGTAGCGAGAAAACTTGTATGCAGCAGTGGTTTATCAAGATTTTTCCCCCTAACAGCGGGGTCGAAATGACACGGGATAAGGGAGTATGAACGGGTACATAAGATACCTCCACGGGAACAAAGGATTACAAATAACGCAAATATCAAATAACAGATAACAGATAACAGATAACAGATAACGAATAACTGACAACAATGCTCTACTCCCTAAAAAAACGCAATTTCTGGATCATGCTGTTAGTGGATGCCTTCCTGGTCCTGATCTCTTATTATTCTGCCTACTATCTGCGCTTTGATGGGGATATCCCTCTTCAATATTTAGAAAATTGGATGAGCACCATCGTATGGATCCTGCCGGTTAAGCTATTCTGCTTCTACCTCTTTGGCTTGTACAAGGGGATGTGGCGTTATACGAGCATTAAGGATCTGCAGAACATGGTGAAGGCATGTATTGCGAGTTCTGCCATTATTGTGCTGGTGTTGCTTATCACTGTTCGCTTTTTGGGATTTGCCAGAAGCGTGTTTGCCATCGATTTGGTCCTTACGTTCCTTCTTGTCGGCGGGATGCGTCTCGGGATTAGGCTTCATTATCACCGCGAATTCAACAAAAGCGGTCTCCCGTTTCTGAGGGCTGACAATAATCATCTGAAACGATTGCTGATCATCGGTGCAGGAGATGCGGGCGAAAAGACCCTCAGAGAACTGACGGACAATCCCAGCCTTCCTTATCGGGTGGTGGGTTTTATAGATGACGACGCCAACAAAAAGGAGCGGGCAATCCATCATGTGCCAGTGTTGGGTGATGTGGAGTCTCTCCCCCAGGTGGCAAAAGAAAATAGAGTTGATGAGGTGGTCATCGCGGTCCCATCCGCAAACGGACTTCAAATGCGTACCATAGTGAAGGCCTGCAAGGCATGCGGAGTGCCTTTCAAGACTTTGCCGGGATTGGGGGAGATCATCAACGGCAAGGTGAACGTCAAGGCCCTTCGCGATGTAGACTACCAGGATTTGTTAGGGCGTCCCACCGTGAAGCTGGACCTGGAATTGATCCAGGGTTATCTGAGAGACAAACGGGTCCTGGTGACTGGGGCGGGGGGCTCGATCGGCTCTGAACTCTGCCGTCAGATCGTTCGTTTCAACCCTGAGGAACTCATTCTTCTGGATGCATCCGAGCCAGGTCTCTTCAACATACAGATGGAACTGAAACAGCGTTTTGGCAACCAGCGCAACGCCACTATCCTGGCGGACCTGAAAAACAGAGCGCTTGTGGAACGTGTTTTTAGTCACTATAAACCACATGTCGTCTTTCACGCTGCTGCTTACAAGCACGTGCCTATGCTGGAGCAAAACCCGTGGCAGGCAGTCCATAACAATATCCTCGCCAGCCAGACGATCATGGAGCAGGCATTGGAACATGGGGTAGGACGCTTCGTCCTGGTCTCCACAGATAAGGCTGTGCGGCCGACGAATGTGATGGGTGCGAGCAAGCGGGTATGCGAACTCGTCCTGGCATCCTTCCTGGGAAACGGTACGCGCATGATGGCGGTACGCTTTGGCAATGTGGTTGGCTCCTCCGGTTCGGTGATCCCCCTTTTCCGGCAGCAGATCCTACGTGGCGGGCCGGTAACCGTGACCCACCCGGAGGTCACACGTTACTTCATGACCACCCCGGAGGCCTGCCAACTTATCCTCCAGACTGGAGCACTGGGCCAAGGGGGAGAGGTCTTTATCTTGGAGATGGGAACGCCGGTCAAGATTGCCAGCATGGCACGTGATTTGATTCGCCTTTCGGGCAAGGATCCGGACCATGATATAAAAATTGTCTTTACCGGGCTCCGACCGGGTGAGAAGCTCTATGAGGAACTCATTACTGAAGGCGAAGGAATCGTTCAGACAGCCCATAAGAAAATCCTGGTGCTCAAAGCCAATGGCCACTGGAATGGTCATGGTGACCGGAGGGCCTTTGGGCAATGGTTAGCAAGGGGCGTGGATGATCTCTTTCGGTTGGCAGACAAACAGGATGGTCATGGCATCAGAGAGAAGCTGCACGATCTGGTACCGGAGTATGAACCGCAGGAAGCAGGCTGCGTCCTATAGACTTTCACATATTAAATTTCACCGCGTTATCGGTCGTCGGCGTATTACAATACAGCCTCCTCCCTCTGGTCCCGCTGAAAGCGGGATGATATTTAATATGTGAAAGTCTGTAGATACTGGCCACTTGATGCTGGATAAATTGAATAATTGCTAATTGTTAACCCAGTATCCAGGATCTAGTATCCAGTATCTGTTTGGAATAGAGCACGAACTCACATTTCCTGACAAAACCGATAACCCCCAAATCATTATCTTAAAGCCTATATTACCATTATCTTAAGGCCTATTGAGACTTCCGGTGATTCGTAAAGCAAGCACAACTGACAAAATAATCCGAAATGCCCTTGTAATTGTTTTGTGGTTTTCAGTGGCTTTTTTTGGCGGGGTGCATGTCTGGGCGTCCACGTGCGTGCAGCTTTCTCTTATCTGCTTGCTGTTTGTTTTTGTCCTTGTTCGTATCCCTGCCTGGTGGAGTTCAAAGACAGGAGATGTTTCCTGGATTAGCACACCTGTGAACTTGCCGGCATTGCTTTTTTTGGCCCTGCTTTTTTTGCAGATCATCAGCTTGCCCGAAGGCATTGTCGGGTTTTTCAGCCCTTACACGGTGAGTGTTTTAAAGAAGTCGGAAGGAATAATCACAGGTCCTGTTTCAGGTTGCCATTTCACCTTTTACCGCTATGCTACGCTCAACAGCCTGACCATGGGACTCGCCTGTCTATTTTTCTATTTCATGTTGCTCAATTCCGTAAAACAAAGATCAGAATTGAGATCTGTCATAAAGGCCGTGCTTTTGCTCGGATTCATTCTTTGTATGTACGGCCTGTTTGAAAAGTTGAGCGGCCACAACCATATCTTGTGGTGGCGGCAGAAATCGCCAGGATACAGAGTTTTCGGTACGTTTATTAATCCCGACCACTTTGCTTTTTTCCTAAACATGATTCTCTTATTGTTTTTCGGACATCTCTATTCTTTGATGGCGACGAAACGAAAGAGTGAGTTCAGAAAATCAAAAAGCCTGTTTGCTTCTTTCCTGGAAAATGAGTCCGGCATACAACAGATGGTCTTACTATCTTTTTGTTTTGGCATTATGCTTGTGACTCTCATTATGACCGGCTCCAGGGCAGCCATTTTTTCATTGGCCCTGTCCATGACCGGTGTATTTTTTCTCTTATTTGTAAAAACCAGGAGAAAGGGCCTGCTTTTTCTCATTGGTTTCTTGTGTGTCATGGTCCTTGTGTTTGGACAGAGGATAGGAATTGAGAAGACGATCGGTCGCTTTGGCGCTCTCTCCAAAGAAGTCATTTTCGAGCAGGGGAGGATGTTGTACAACAGATCGGTCGTGCCTATTATTAAGGAATATCCGGTTTTTGGGACCGGTTTGGGCACGTTTGAATATGTGTATCCCCGGTATCAGCCGGCCCAGGAGCAGCGTTACCTTAAAGAACTGCATAACGATTGGCTGCAGTTGATGGTGGAGACGGGGATTGTCGGTTTTTTGATAGTTTTTGTGGGATTCCTTGCTATTATGAAGAGATTCATTACTGTGTGGTGGAAAAGGCACGATACGTTTGCCGTGGGTATTGGTATTGGATGCATTGGGGCCATTTTTGCTTCTGCCATTCACAGCCTTTTTGATTTCAGCCTGCATATCCCGGCCAACCTGTTGACATTGACCGCGGTGGTGGCAATCGGGTTCTTGGCCTTGCACAGCAAAGGACGCTACTCCAGGAAAGCCTTTTCGTACCGTGTCAGGACGATTCAGTTGTGGGGAGGGGGGAGCAGGGAGCAGGGAGCAGGGAGCAAGGGGCAGGGGGCAGGGAGCAGGGAGAGAAGGGGCGAAAGTGAGAAAGTGGGAAGGTGAGAAAACGAATGACAAATGACGAGCGAGCAGGCAGTAGGGGCAGGGGACAGGCACCTTTTTGGTTTTGGAGCATGAGATGAAAAAACCGATCGAACACTATTGGAAGACGCGCTTGACTGATGTCAAGAAAGCATTGGGAGCAAACAACTTCGAGGTTTTTCTGGCTGATAACGCTGCTGCGGCAAGCAAGATTGTGCAGGAGAAAATCCTTCCTAAGACCGCTGCAAAGAGCGTCTCCTGGGGCGGCTCCTTGACATTCGTTGCCACGGGGCTTTATGATGCTATGAGGGAAAATCCGCGGATGGAGATCCTGGACACGTTTGATAAGAAGATCCCCCGTAAGGATATGCTGGAGCTTCGGAGACAGGCCCTTCTTGTGGATTTGTTCATTACGGGAACCAACGCAGTGACCGAGACAGGCAAGCTTGTAAACCTTGATATGTACGGCAACCGCGTTGCGGCCATCACCTTTGGTCCCAAATACGTGGTCATTCTCGTTGGCCGTAACAAGGTGGTTGCCGATGTTGAGGAGGCGATGCTGCGCATCAAAAACTATGCCGCGCCTGTCAACGCCATGCGGCTGGACAAGAAAACCCCTTGCGTCAAGAGCGCCTGCTGCCAAGAGTGCAAAAGTGCGGGCCGTATCTGTAACACGTGGACCATTACCGAGAAATCGTATCCCAAAGGCAGGGTGAAAGTCGTTTTGATCAATGAGGAATTAGGGTTTTGAGGCAGGGAGCAGGGAGCGGCGAGCAAGGGGCAGGGGGCAGGGAGCAGGGAGCAGGGGGCAGGGAGCAGGGGGCAGGGAGCAGGGAGCAGAGAGCAGGGGGCAGGGAGCAGGGGGCAGGGGGCAGGGAGCAGGGGGCAGGGAGCAGGGGGCAGGGAGAGAAGGGGCGAAAGTGAGAAAACGAATGACAAGTGATGAATGACGGGTGATAAGTGATGAATCGTTGGACAAGAATCTATTTGGTAGGCGTTGTTGTCTCCATATTGCTGTTGGCCTGTGGTCAAGGCGGATCCTCGCTGCCCTTTGATCCGCATGTCAAGGGTCTGAAGCTAGTAAAGTTGATTAGAGGGGAGGATGCAATAAAGGCGATCAACCAGCTCCACGGGATGACTATCAATGTGGTGAGGGGCTTTATAGCCCATTACACAGACGGTTACGACAAAGCGACCATATGGGCATCTGAAGCTACTTCCGAAGACCTTGCGAAACGTCAGGTTGAAGTCATGATTGACAAGATGAAAAAGAGTATAAGGTCTCCTTTCAGTCATTATCGTATACTGGACGTAAACGGTATGAGGGTGATAGCGTTTGACGGCATGGGGCAGGTTCATTATGTCTTTGAGCACAAGAAATGGGTCTATTGGATAAGTGCGGATGCAGGACGTATGGAAATGCTTTTAAAGCACGTTTGCAGGACTGGATGAGGGGGAACCTAGGGGTTTCGCCCCAATTGGGATAATAGGCATAATTGTTATTCGAATAACTAATACCCAATGACGAATAACGTAAATGGCAGACGCAAATCAGCCGCTGCCAAACAATTCTGTAAGTTCAATAAGTTGTAGGGGCTCCGAGACGTAATTAGGGGATACTTATGATGATACAAAGTGTGCTTGTTACGGGTGGAGCAGGTTTTCTGGGCAGCCATCTGTGTGATGAATTGGTTGCTCAGGGCAACGATGTACTCTGCCTGGATAATTATTTCACCGGATCAAAGAGAAATATCTGGCATCTGATGGATTGTAAGAATTTTGAGCTCATTCGTCACGACATTGTGCAGCCCATCTTCCTGGAGGTCGATCAGATCTACAACCTGGCTTGTCCTGCATCGCCAGTTCATTATCAGTACAATCCGGTGAAGACCGTAAAGACCAGTGTCATGGGCGCCATTAACATGTTAGGCCTTGCCAAACGGGTGAAAGCGCGAATTATGCAGGCCTCCACATCTGAAGTCTATGGAAACCCTCTGGAGCACCCTCAAAAGGAAACCTACTGGGGCAATGTGAACCCCATCGGGCTGCGCAGTTGTTATGACGAGGGGAAACGGGTAGCCGAGACGCTGATGATGGACTATTATCGCCAGAACAAAGTGGATGTAAAAGTGGTGCGTATCTTCAATACCTACGGTCCAAGAATGGCGGTTTCAGACGGCAGGGTGGTGAGTAATTTTATTGTACAGGCCCTGAGAAATGATCCGATTACTGTCTTTGGCGATGGGGGTCAAACCCGTTCCTTTTGTTACGTTTCAGATATGATTGATGGGTGGATAAGAATGATGGGGCGCGAAAACTTTGTCGGCCCTGTTAACCTTGGCAACCCCAAAGAGTTCTCCATAAAAATGCTTGCTGAACTTATCATCGAGGTTACTGAGTCGAAGTCTGAGATCGTATACAAGCAGTTACCTGAAGATGATCCTGTTCAACGACGTCCGGACATTTCCTTGGCAAAGGAAAAGCTGAACTGGGAACCTAAGGTAGGTCTGAAGCAAGGGCTGGAGAAGACGATCGAGTATTTCAGGCAGGTCATATAGTATTTCGGAGTGCGGAATGCGGATTTATTTCAACGAATTCCAAATACGAAGGTTTAGATTCTCAGAATGAAAACAGCACGAATGTCGATGTTCGAGATTTTGGCCGGAAGGAGCCTTTTCGTTCAGGCGCAGGTCATGTGTAAATAATGCTGTACGGCAAGGGGGCGCTGTCCCATACGCCTGGCTTGGGGATAACGCTTTGGTGTGTGACAGTCATCCAGAAGTACTCAGGGTTCAATTCTCTTAACTTGCCGTCCTCAGGAAACTTGGCGTGGCTGGTATGCTCATAGGTTGCCCGGAAGATCCCAATGCCCCCGCCGCCTTCTTCTGCGATAAGGTAGTTCTTTTTGACGGTGTCGACCTCCAGATTGCAAGTCCTGGCAAGGTTTTGTATGTCGGTATCTGTCAGCTTCATCAAAATATGTTTTGAGACACCCCTTTCCGAAATACGGTAGAGCCCCCTCGATTCGCAGCTTGCCACATACACTGTAGATATACTGGGTACCCGCCTTAGAAATTGCGCAGCCAGCATTGCGGCTGTGCGACGCCCGCCGCACGCAGTAGGCAATCCATAATATTCAAAGAACTTTTTTTGAATCTCCTCAGCATAGGCTTCGCCTTTTTCATACAAATGCTTGGATATGTATCGCAATTCGCGGGCCATGTCTTCGGCTGCATCGGAAATGAGCCAATCGATTCGCACACGGAAGTGAGAAATGGCGTATCGATTCCTGGCCTTGATAGCGGGATCGCGTTGAATAAGTATGGCATAGTCAGCAGGGAGTAAACCTTTAAGAAAGTCTGAGAAATAGGAAGTTTCAAATATTTTTAGGTTTCTGAAGAATTTTTTTGAAAACCGGATTGTTCGAGATCGCATTAAATTTTCTTTAGTCACCTTGTTGTTATCAAAGAATCGTATGTATTTTTTGTAGGCACTGGGGATGAGATCCTCTACAAAGATCACAAGAAATCGGTTGTGACATTCGTACTCGATATCAGGAATGCGTGCCCTTGGTTTGAGTTCCCGTTTTTCCACAAAGGGATAGGCAAGGTCTTTGCTCACAAATTGGTGATAAGATTCCACCAATCCATACTCGATAAGATATTGGTCCAGTTCATCCCGAAGGGTTTCGTAAACCAACCGCCGGATTTTGTCGTGACGGCTTAACTCTTCTCGGAAATGCCAGTGAGTCATGGAGTGTCTCCTGATTTAATGCCTCGGAATTTCTACAATCAATTGAAATTATAGCTATTTATTGGCTGAGTTGTTTTGAAAGATGAACATCGAACATCGAACCACGCCTTGGCGTGGTCGAATGAAAAACGAATATCCAGTACCGAACATTCAACGGCTATTTCTGTTTCTTCATCTTTTCCCATTCAACCACGCCAAGGCGTGGTTGGACGTTCGATGTTCATTTTTTTCAGTAAACCTTCCACGATCCATCCGATGCAAAAATAACTTGGTGCTTATGGGGCAAAGCCCCCCCGTCCTCATTTTGCGTTCTTGGCAGCGCTTGTGCGGTCGATCCATGCATAGATCCGCTCACGCCAGCAGTAGGCAGGAATTAAGAAGGCAAGGGAGATGGCAATCAGCAGGATCAGTGTGGCATAGTTTTTTTCAAACACATGGGCTCCTTGAAGGCTTAGCATGAGGGTGCCCGGCATGCGGCCAATGGCAGCCATGAGTATAAAGACCTTGACCGGAAGATTCGTCAACCCAAGAAAGATGCAAAGATAGTCTTTTGGAAATCCGGGCACAACGAAAAACAGAAAAAATAAGAGAACTCCCTGATGTTTTGCAATGGCGTCAAACCTGCTCAGATAGCGGGACGGAATCCATTTTCTTACATAGCGCCTTCCCAGAACTCGGGCCAGAAAAAAGTTGATGAGCGAGCCTGCTGTAAGGCCGATGGAAGAATAGACAAACCCGGGCACGGTACCAAAGATATAGCCCCCTACAAATCCGCTGGCCTCTCCCGGAATTGGCGCAAGTACGACCTGCAGGATCTGAATCCCAAGAAAGGCCAGCGGTGCCCCCATAGTGCCCCAGTTGCGCAGGAATATCCTGACTTGTTCAGGATCTTTGGCCAGGCTGTGCCACCACATGCTGACCTTTCCGGTCAGGGATGCCCAGTCGATAAAAATGACCAGCATTAGAAAGCCAGTGCCGCCAAGGAATATGGCGATTTTAGCGGGGCGGGTCATAACGCAGGGCTTCAGGAAGACCTTTTCGCGGAATGGTAAACTCCAGGCGATAGCGTGATTTGAGATGGTAATGGGGTGGGAGAGAAGATCTGAGATGCCTTCCGTAAAAGAGATTCCAGTGAGTATTCAGTTGAAGCATGGGCCAGGCAATACGGTTTCCTTCCAACACGTGGACAAACGCGCCGCCTGCATCGCTCAAGCGCGAAAACAGTGCGTTTTCACTAAACCCCAGTTTTTTTGCAATTTCCATGCTGTCACCCCCGGAGGAAATGGTGTAGGCCCCATTGTCGTGAGCCTTCAAGATGGCTTTGAGAATGGCGCGTTCCGGTTCTTCAAAGCCAGGCTCTTCAGACTTTCCAATCGGGCCTTTTTTATAAATGGTCTTGGCTTTGAGGATGAGCGACACAAACCGCCTGGTCGTCTTTTCTCCGATGCTCCACAGGTGGAAGCTATCTTTTTTCGGGTGGTTGTGGATTTCTTCGGGTGTCAAATCGAGTATCTCTGAGTCATACTTTACCAGGAAGTCAACGGGCGCAATCAGTTTTTCTCGCCCTGCCTCACGCTTGTAAAGGTCCTCAAACAATCTGACAAGGGCCTTGCTCACATTTTGGTTCAGACATTCTTCAGTCGTCTTCCCGAAGTTATACCACTCACGATGCCTGATCTCCTTGCTCATCAGGGCGACGATCCCGGGTATTCCCCCCAGCAAGACGTACGGGACCTTGTCAGAAAGGACCGAGTTCTTGATGAGCCCCATATAGTCTCCCACTTTCAAGCCACCGAAGATCGGCACGAAAGGGTATTCGATAATATGGAGGACCTGCCTGTTTTCCTTCATTTCCATCTCTGTCTGTCTGCCCACCAGGTTCACAACATTGGTAAACCCGATTATTGAGGCATGCTTGCGGTGGGAGGTGTTAAAGGCATCATTTACATAAAAGTCGATCAAGGGTTCTAAGATGGTGACAATCCGTGATCCCCTGTTCAGCTCGTGTGGCCTGAGCCCTGGCTTGTCCAGAACGAAGACCTCGTCTATCAGGAAACGGACATTGTTTAGGAGCAGCATTTCGCCATTTTTCAGTGAACGGACCTTATTGGCGATAACTTTTTCCTGCGACAGGTTGCCCATATACTTGACAGCTTTCTTGGGTTGCCAGGGGCGATTTATTAATTTCCTGATCACACGGGCGTGCTGGTCGAGCTCAACGAAATTATGTTTGCCGGCACGTCCCTGATGACCGATGATCACCACACGTGCTCCGTAACCCGAAAGCTCTTCTAAGGTGGGGATAGCGAGACGTATCCTTTCAACGCCAGTGATGTGACTGTTTTTGTCAACCGGACAGTCTATACCTACCCGCACGAGTACTGTCTTGCCACCAAAGGCCTTTTGGCCAAAGACTTGCTTGTAGTGAGTGTTATAGTCAACGGCAGTTACATCCCTTAAGCCGTTATTCCACATGACGCGATAGATGATATCATCAATGGTCAAGAAGTTGATGTAGGCGTTGACATTGTCAGATGGAGGCAGACTCTTGTCTGATCTTAGGTCCTTGTCCGGGTCTTGATGATGCCTTATAATGTCTTGGATGGCCACAACGCGGGGCTCCTTTCACCACAGGTTCAAATCGGTGCGAATTCACAAACAGATGGCTGTGCGAATTTATCCTTAACCGCTCTACGAATACCGATTCCCGATTCGAGCTGCGCAACCCTCCCGCCGTTGGCGGGATTTGACCCAACCGAAATGCCGCCCCGCTTCGCCAACGATTAAAGGATCAACCAATCCAAAACCATGAGTTTCCAAATTTGTGATATAGACTTTCACATATTAAATTTCACAAGGCCAAAGGGAGGAGGCTGTATTGTAATACGCCGACGACCGATAACGCTGTGAAATTTAATATGTGAAAGTCTATAGATGCCTTCCAGTCCGTGCATCATGTCGATTCCATGGCATTGGCAGTTTTTTCTTCCAAGGAAATACGGACACTGTCCAAAATACCATTGATAAAGGCAGAAGAGTGCTCAGTTCCAAATCGTTTTCCTATGTCTATTGCTTCGTTGATAGAGACTTTTGCGGGAATATCGTCACAGTAAAATAGTTCGTAAACAGCTACCCTCATGACGTTACGATCTACGCCGGACATGCGGGTGATTTTCCAGTTATCAGAGAAACGTTCAATTAAGCGATCAATTTCATCTTGATATGCCCTAACACCGTCTACGAGTCGAAGGAAGAAGGGCTTTGAGTTATTGGGCACTTCGAAATATTTACAAAACAACTCAATAGCTTCGCTTGAGCCGTCGCCGTTCATTTCGATTTGAAAAAGAACCTGCATGGCAAGCTCTCTTGAGCGTCGCCGATTACCCATTTGTTGTTTCCGTCTAAAGCATTTCGGATTTCGGTTTCACGCTGTTTCGATGTAAACTTCCTAAGTTATTCCATAGATTCCACTAGGTTAGCCATCTCCATGGCAGCTACGGCTGCGGCCCACCCCTTGTTTCCGGATTTAGAGCCAGCCCTTTCAATGGCTTGCTCAAGCGTGTCTGTGGTGACGACACCAAAGATAACAGGAACGCCGGACTCCAGTGAGACCAGAGCGATTCCCTTGGAAACTTCGGCGCTGATATATTCGAAATGGGGCGTAGAACCCCGGATCACAGCTCCAAGGCAGATAATGGCGTCATACTTTTTCCTTTGGGCCATCTTTTTTGTCATGAGAGGGATTTCAAAGGAGCCAGGCACCTTGACTATGTCGATGTCTTGATCTCTGGTCCCATGACGGGCCAAGGCGTCCAGGGCACCGCTCAGAAGACGATCGCTGATGAAATCGTTGAAGCGTGCCACAACCACACCGAATTTTTTCCCATCTCCGGATATTTTTCCTTCATACACATTTGGCATAATGGCTCCTCCTCAGCGTTTTGCATCGAGTTTCAAAAGGTGCCCCATTTTTAGTTTCTTGCACTTCAGGTAGCGCCGATTATACTCGTTAGGTTCCATCTCGATAGGAATCTGGTCCAGCACTGTGAGGCCATAACCTTCAAGCCCCACAATTTTCTTGGGATTATTCGTTATCAAGTGCATCTTGCTGACACCCAGGTGCACCAGGATTTGGGCGCCGATGCCGTAATTTCTCAAGTCAGGCTTGAATCCGAGCAATTCGTTGGCCTCCACTGTATCATGCCCTTGATCCTGCAAGGCATAGGCCTTCATTTTATTGAGCAGGCCAATACCCCTTCCTTCTTGGTGGATATATAGCAGAATCCCTGTGCCTGTTTGCTCAATCATTTTCATGGCGGCATGAAGTTGTTCTCCGCAATCACACCGCATGGAACCAAAGACATCTCCTGTGACACACTCAGAGTGGACACGCACGAGGATTGGCTCGGCAGGATCGATTTCGCCTTTGACCAGTGCAATGTGCAGGAGGTCATCCACATCATTTTCGAATACGATGGTCTTGAATTCACCGGCAATAGAGGTCGGAATGACTGTGGTTGCTACGGGATGGACAAAACACTCGGTTCGGAGCCGATATTCGATCAGGTCTGCAATGGTGCAGATTCCGATGTCGTGTTCTTGCGAGAATTTTTTCAGGTCAGGCATTCGGGCCATAGTGCCGTCTTCATTCATGATTTCGCAGATAACTCCTGCCGGACTGAGACCTGCAAGCCTTGCCAGGTCTACGGACCCTTCTGTTTGTCCTGTTCGAACAATAACGCCGCCCTTTCTGGCCCGAAGGGGAAATATGTGCCCGGGACGAACCAGGTCGTGCGGCTTGGCATCCTCTGCCATGGCAGTCAAGATGGTAGTGGCCCTGTCTGCCGCGGATATTCCGGTGGTTACACCACGCCGCGCCTCGACAGAAACCGTAAAAGCGGTTTCAAAACGAGAGGTGTTGTCTGTCACCATGGGGGACAGGTCCAGGGCATTCGCCTTTTGCGGAGTCAGTGAGAGGCATACCAGGCCCCTGCCGTATGTGGCCATGAAATTAATGGCCTCTGGCGTAACCTTTTCAGCAGCCATGGTCAGGTCACCTTCGTTTTCGCGGTCCTCGTCATCTACGAGAATGACCATTTTCCCCTGCCTTATTTCCTCGATAGCTTGTTCTATAGATATTCGCGACATATCTTTTTCCTCTCGTTTACTAGGCTAACATATTAGATAAATCCAGTCGCCCTAAGTAAGGTCTCATCTACTGATGAGGCCGCATTCCCAGCGCCGGCTGATTCCTTGGCAAAGTGCTGTGTGAAACGCTCAACGTATTTTCCGATCAAATCGGTCTCAATATTGACCTTATCCCCCACCTTCTTAAAGCCAAGGGTCGTGATGGCGGCTGTATGGGGGATAATGCTAACTTCAAAAGACATTCGGTCGCAGGCATTCACAGTAAGGCTGATGCCATCAACGGCAACAGAGCCCTTCCGGACAATGTAACGGGAATGCTCTTCCGGAACGCCAAAAGTAAAAAGTATGGCATTTCCTGCAGGCAGCTTCGCCTTCACTTGCCCGATCCCATCAACATGCCCCGTGACCAGGTGGCCATCGAGACGATCGCCAAGACACAAGGCTCGCTCCAGGTTCATCCTGTCGCCTACCTTGATTTGGCCCAGGGTTGTCTTGGAAAGGGTTTCAGGGGCTACGTCAACCTTAAAGGTGTTCTCTTCAACCTCGACGACCGTGAGACAGGCCCCGCTGACAGCAATACTGTGACCGACACGGACATTTTTGAGTGGCAAATCAGCTTGGATGTCCATCCGCATCCCCCCACCCGTACGTGAGACCGATCTGATCGTGCCAAACCCCTCTATTATTCCTGTAAACACAGCTTGTTATTTCCTTGTTAATACAAGTGCCTAAAGTGAGCTAAAGTGAGCTAAAGTGCCTAAAGTTAAGGATGAAAATCATAATCTATATTCAAAAGGACCCTGGAACCGTGTTTAACCCAAGCAAACGCTTTCGCAGATCAATATCAGATGATGATCATAATGGGTCGAGAAAAATGATATTTCTTGAAACGAAAATGGCAACATTCCACAACTTTAGCTCACTTTAGGCATTTTAGCTCACTCTTAAATATATTTCAGATACCCTTCAATCATGACATCGTCTTCGAACCGATGAACAGAGATGTCTTTGAGCCTCATGCTTTGCTCCATAAGCTCAACTCCAGGGCCCGTGCAAATAGGGACCCCGTCATCTCCTCCGTAGATCTTGGGGGCGTAAAACATACAGACTTTATCCACAATACCGGCCCTGAGGGCCGAACCATTAACCCGGCTGCCCCCCTCGATGAGTAAGCTGGTGATCTCCATCTTGCCCAGCTCTTTTGCCAGGGCCTTGATATCAATCTGATCTTCATGGCAGTCCACAGCAACGAGCCTGACCCCGGTCCTTTCGAGTGCCATCCTTTTTTCTGGCAAAGCAGAGCGACTTGTTACGATTAAGGTATCAGAATCTGAAGAAAGATGCAACAGCTTGGCCCCCAAGGGTATTGAGAGGTGGGTGTCAAGTACAATTCTAATGGGGTCTGATCCCTTACGGCCCTTGAGGCGGGTTGTAAGCTGCGGGTTATCCTTGACGACTGTGCCTATGCCAACCATGACGGCATCGACTGCATGCCGAAGCTCGTGGACAAATTGTCTTGAGCTGGGGCTGGTGACCCATTTGGAATCCCCTGTGCTGGTAGCAATCCGCCCGTCCAGGGTAGCCGCGCACTTCAAAATAACAAATGGGATGGCAGTGGTTATATATTTTATAAAGATTTCATTGAGACGTTGACATCCATCCTCGCAGACCCCGACGGCTATATCAAGACCCTGGCTCTTGAGAAAGTCCAGCCCGCCGCCGGCCACTCGTGGGTTTGGGTCTTTCATTCCCGTCACTACGCGTCTAATACCGCTTTTCAAAATGGCCTGCGTGCAGGGCGGGGTGCTACCTGTGTGATTGCACGGTTCTAGTGTAACATAAAGCGTGGCCCCTTTGGTATTTTCCCCGGCATCTTCAAGGGCGTTGATTTCAGCATGGGGTCCACCTGCTGCCTGATGAAAGCCTTTCCCTATCACCTTGCCGTCTTTTACAATAACGGCCCCAACCATTGGATTAGGGTGTGTCCAGCCCCGACCCCGTTCGGCCAGCGCAAGAGCCATTTTCATGAACGTTTGGTCCACGATTGTCAAAGATCCCTTAGTCCCAACACATGAACCCCGTGAAGGGTTACCAGTTTTCTTAATGGGTACGTATTACCAAGTTATTGTTCCGTGACCTTGATCCGGGACTCAAACAACTCTTTGAGTTCAGACATAAAATCGTTGATGTCCTTGAATTCTTGATACACTGAGGCGAAGCGGACATAGGCCACGTCATCCAATTCATGGAGCCTGGTCATAATCCGCTCACCAACCACTGAGGAGGGGATCTCTTTTTCGCCCATTTCCTGGAGTTCCCGTTCCAGGTCATCCACGAACTGTTCAAGGGTGTTGACGCTGATGTCTCGCTTTTCACACGCCTTTTGCATGCCTACCAGGACTTTGGCGCGATCAAAGGTTTCCCTCCTGCCATCTTTTTTGATGAGCACTATGGGCAACTGCTCAACCCGTTCATAGGTCGTGAATCTCCTGTTACAGCCTAAGCATTCACGGCGTCGCCTCACTGTGTTCCCATCCTTGGTCATTCTCGAATCAATGACCTTGTTATCGATCTCTCCACAATATGGGCATTTCATTTTTCGGTCTCTTCAATCTTAGTTGTGGGGACGCCGGCGGCCTTCAGCATCTCTTCTGCCATCGAGTCTGCGTACCCTTGCCTATACTTGATTTCGCCAATGCCAGCATTGATGAGCATCTTGGAACAGATGGAGCAAGGGAGGTTAGTGCAATAGAGCGTAGCCCCCTTGATACAAACGCCATGGTAGGCAGCTTGAATAATGACGTTTTGTTCGGCATGAAGCCCGCGACACAGCTCGTGACGTTCTCCGGAAGCGATCCCTAGCTTTTCACGCAGACAGCCAATGTCAATGCAATGAGGAAGTCCTGTTGGCGCACCATTGTAACCGGTTGCCAAGATCCTTTTGTCCCTAACCACAATAGCCCCTACGTGGCGACGCAGGCATGTGGACCGCCGTGCCACCAGGCAGGCGATGTCCATGAAGTATTGGTCCCACGAAGGACGCGTCATTGCATGTGTTCTCTAATCAATGTCGATTTTCTCCATACGGCGTTGGTGACGTCCGCCATCAAAAGGCGTATCAAGCCAAGTTTCAACCAACTGAAGGGCCAGCATGTCACCAATGAGTCTGCCGCCCATAACAAGGATGTTGGAATCGTTGTGTCGCCTGCTCATGATGGCTGAGAAAAGGTCGTTGGCAAGGGCCGCCCGCACACCCCGAAAACGGTTGGCAACCATGGACATCCCCAGGCCGGTCCCGCAAATCAAGATCCCCCGCTCAAAGGTCCCGTCAGAGACCTTCCGGGCCACCTTTTTCCCAAAGTCCGTATAGTCCACGGACTCTTCACCGTAGGTTCCAACATCTTCTACCGCGATGCCTCTTTCTTGGAGAAAGGCTGACACCTTTTCCTTGATAGGATACCCGGCGTGATCGGAGCCCACAATAAGTTTCATAGCCTTGTGTGTTCTTTCGGGCTTAGGCCAGCTTACAATTCTCGAATTCCGGCTTGCCCGGCTTAAGTATGTGCTTTTATATAGTTGATGGCATCCTGAACCGTCTGGAGCTTTTCTGCTTCCTCATCAGAGATCTCCATGTCAAATGCCTCTTCCATAGCCATAATCAATTCTACGAGGTCAAGAGAATCCGCACCCAGATCATCCACAAAATTAGCCTCCGGGACAACCTCTTCCGGCTTGACACTCAATTTTTCAGCAACGATATTTGTTATTTTTTCTTCTACAGCCACGTCCTATCACCTCCCAATTCTAAAGCTGGCTTCACCCAGTTGTAGGTTGCAATCATGAATCAAAAATATTATTATCATAGTTGGCATAGCGCAGAGCGCATGGCGCAAGGGATAAGTAGGGAAAGATACACTTTTTCTTCCCTGCCCCCTGCCCCCTGCTCCCTGCTCCCTGCCCCCTGCCCCCTGCTTCACATATACATGCCTCCATTTACATGAATGACTTGCCCTGTAATATAAGAAGCCTTGTCCGAGGCCAGAAAAGCCACCACCTCTGCCACGTCTTCAGGCTGTCCGATTCTGCCCAAGGGCACCTGCGCGAGCATGGCTTCTTTCACCTTTTCCGGCAGGTCCGCTGTCATGGCTGTGTCAATATAACCCGGGGCCACTGCATTGGCGGTAATGCCTCTGGGAGCCAGTTCTCTTGCCGCTGTCTTGGTCAGAGCTATCAAACCTGCCTTTGACGCTGAGTAATTGGCCTGGCCGGCGTTTCCCATCACACCCACAACCGAGGCCATATTGATAATGCATCCTGACCGTTGCTTCATCATGTGCTTGGCAGCAATCTGCATACAGTTAAAGGCTCCTTTGAGATTGATGGCCAGCACCCGGTCCCAGTCCGACTCTTTCATCCGGACCAAGAACCCATCAATGGTAATGCCTGCATTATTTACAAGTACGTCCACCCGACCGCAGTCCTTGAGAATCTTGTCAAAGAAGTCCTGCACATCCGGCCGCGAGGCCACATCCACACGGGCCCCCCACGCGCTGCTCCCAGCGTCTTTAACAAGCCTCACCGTCTCTTCAGCATATTCATCATCAGGATCATAGTGATTGAAATAGACAGTGGTGCCAGGGCCGGCCATGCGCAGCCCTATAGCGCGACCTATGCCACTTGAACCACCGGTGACGACTACCACGCGTTTTGTATCCGTATTCATAAGGTTCCTCTATTAGGTTGAGCCGGTTGGCCGGTTAGCCCGTTAACTGGTTGGTCCGTTTGGTATCATAACCGGCCAACGGGCTAACCGGCCTGCTATGCCCTTTCAAACAGGATATCGGCAATTGCATCCATGTCCTGTATTAAGCCGTTGTAATTCGTCATCAACCTATCATAGCTGATCTTTTTCTTCAGCTCCGATATAGTTTGTTCATCAAAGATACCTGAACCCATTGAGATCTTCATGGCGTTTATGGCAACCAGCTCGGCTACCTCGCTGGCAAAGATCCTTGACATGATCACGATCTTCTTTGCACTCGGAGAGCCTTCTTTTACCAGACGGCTTGCCTTTTTCGCCATACTGACTCCTACCTCAACGTAGGTCATCATATCTGCCAGGCAAAACATAATGTATTGTTGTTTGGTGAGTTTATGGGTGTGGGCAAGAGTGATCGTTTCGTTTAATGCCCTTGCTGCCAGGGCGTAAGTTGCAGCCCCTGTCTCTGGGAGGGATGCATCAATAGCCTCTATCTCCGTTGCCATGGTCTCATAGTATTTGCCTTTGGATTTGACAGATGTCCTCCACCTGAACAGACCAATAATACTTTGCTGTATCTCGCTGGTACCTTCATAAATACATGTAATCTTTACGTCTCTCTTGATTTTTTCAACCTCATATTCGGCGATATATCCATATCCGCCAAGGGCTTGGATGGCGTCGTCTGCTGTGCGATTTCCGGCCTCAGTGGCAAAATATTTGGCAATGGAACCCTCAACCTGAAGGTCCTTCTCGCCCGCGTCCAGTCTGGTGGCCTGCTCCTCCATATATGCATTGGCCGCTTCGAGTCGGACTGCATGAGGAACCACGAGCTTGTGGGTATACCCCTGCTTTTCGGAAAGGGGTGTGCCGAACTGTATTCGCTCTTTGGCGTATCTGATCACTATTTCAAGGGCGGCTTCTCCTGCTCCAATCCCCATGGCGGCAACCATGAGCCTCGTGTGCCCAAAAACCATGTTAGCCTGTTTCATCCCGTTGCCAGGCACACCGCCCAAGAGATACTCGACAGGGACAAAGACGTCGGTAAAGGTAAGAGGAGATGTATTAGAAGCACGTATTCCGTGTTTTTCTTCGGCCTTTCCCTGGTGAAACCCTTCCATTCCCTTTTCTATAATAAAAAAAGTTGGGCCTTCGGGAGTTTTGGCCAAGACCGTGAGAAAATCAGCGTATCCGCCATTTGAGATAAACTGTTTGGTCCCGTTGATGACATATCCGGTGATCTTGCCGGTATCATCTTTGACGGGTTCGGCTTTGGTCTTGAGAGCAGCCAGGTTGCTCCCGGCCTCAGCTTCAGTGACCGCATAGGCCACCAGGGAGTTGCCTTCGGCGATTTTTCCGAGCCATTTGTGTTTCTCATCTTCGGTGCCGGCAAACATGATGGGGTCTGCCCCAAGTTGAATGGCAAAAAATGCAGTTGCCACGCCCAGGCACATGTTGGCCGTCGCTTTGGTAATAGCACAGCTATCTCTTGCTCCTCCTCCCATGCCTCCGTACTGCTCTGGGATGAATAGGAGCTGGAGCCCGATATCCGGGCCTAGCATCTCCCTGATGATTTCTTCCGGGAACTCTTCATTCTTGTCGAGTTCAAGGAGTTTTTCTTTGGGCAGGAGTCGCTTTCTGACAAGTTCCAGGGTGTCAAGTACCATCTGTCTAGATTCATGGTCAAGCCCCGCAAGATCGTGTTGTTTCTCCTCTGTGGCATGTGGTGGCATTTCAGGTAAACCCTTCCCTTGGTGCAATGATTATATTCTTACTATAGACTTTCACATATTAAATTTCACAGCGTTATCGGTCGTCGGCGTATTACAATACAGCCTCCTCCCTCTGGCCTTGTGAAATTTAATATGTGAAAGTCTATGTCATGATTGGAGCTTTGCAATCGTCCGTTAATACGTTCATGTTGGGTCGCCACGCTCCGTTGGAGGACCGTTTCACAAAACCGTTCAATGCAACGGAGTTTCAAAAATACGCAGTTTTTGGCCGTGTAAATAATACCCGGCGGGTTGGTTGCGATCGGCGAGCCCCCTACACCTCTTCTGTTTCGATAACAGTGCGCCCTTTGTAATGGCCGCAACTTGGACAAATATGGTGTGGAAGCTTGGGTTCGCTGCACTGTGGGCAAACAGACAGGCTGGGGACGTACACTTTTTGATGGGTTCGTCGTTTACGGCCCCTTGATTTGGAAACCTTCCGCTTTGGTAATGCCATGGGTCATCTCCTATATTCCATGTCTCAAATTGACTTCAAATATTGACAAAAATACCGTTCAGATGTAGTCATCTGGTCTTTCTAATAACTTAATATTCCAGGGTATTTTTTCGGGATTGCTACATCCAAATCAGCCGGAACATATAACTATAGTCAAAAATTATTGTTTGTCAAGTGCGAATCCCGGACGCGATCCCGAAAAGCTATCGATTCACAGCTTGTTCGTATCATTTCGTTGTGTTATA
>JAUVJO010000061.1 GCA_030592345.1 Deltaproteobacteria bacterium | reverse complement strand
GGCGGTTTCATCCCGAATCCACTTGAACACATCACCGAGTACACTGCTACCGTACCGGAGGTTTTCATTACGCTGGGGATTTGGGCCACCGGGTTTTTTATTCTTAGCGCCCTTTACAAGGTCGCCATCTCTGTGAAGGAGGAGGTGGGGGCCTAGGCTGGACCTCTGAGAACACCTGATACACCTAAACTAAGCGTGCAATAAAAATAATAAAGGGCTCATTCTACAAAAGGAATGAGCCCTTTGCTTTTTGGGATTGTCGTAATCTTACGCGCACTCCTGCGGATAGATAGGATGCACGGGGGGGGAGCCTTAAGCGCTAAGTGATTTTTGCACCGGATGGACTAATGAACATCGAACATCGAACGTCCAACCACGCCTTGGCGTGGTTGAATGGGAAAAAATTCAGAACAGCCTTATGATACTGAAAAAAATGAACATTGAACCCCGCGTACGCGGGGTTCAATAGGAAAAGATGAAGAAACAGAAATAGCCGTTGAATGTTCGGTATTGGATATTCGTTTTTCATTCGATGTTCGATGTTCGACGTTCATCTTTCAAAATAATTCCGTATCCGTACGGCATAAATGTAACCTGTGCCTGTTCAAATATGAAAGGGCTCATTCTCATACGGGAATGAGCCCTTTTTGCTTTCGTTAATTATGTACGATTGCTGCGACAGCCGAACCTGTATATTCGTCCCACATATTTGACAGGGTCACACAGCAGGTTCAGTGATGATGACTTGGACTAGACGACTTACAGGCATTGCGGGCAGTGGCGACTGCTCCGCAAACGAGAAATACCTCGAATACGCCCACGACGGGCCAGTTGTGGAAGAGGTCATACATAAGACCTCCGCCAATAATAGCAGGTGCGCCAAAAACAAACAAGATCCCAATAAACCTGAAAACATCCATACTAATTCTCCCCACATTCCTGACTTGATGTCAATTTTAATGATCGTGACCGTGCACGTCTTTTTTGCACAACCAGTCGAAGAAGGCGCGAATGCCGCAATAGTGTATTCCAATAACCAGCAGCATTACGACTACATAAAGAGAACCCATGAATACATAGTGACTGGCATCACTTATCCACTCAAAACTAAATGGAAACATAGCAGCGTCCTTCCTATGATGGATTAAGTTCCTTTTCTTGTGGAAAGATCGGCAGATACCGATATGAAATCATTATGACAACGACTCCTATCCAAACCCACATCAGCGTACTCGCCCACTCCGCCCAGTTGGGGTGATAACTGAAGAACTTGTCAAAGGACATGACCGGCACTGCCAGGCTTTGAACGGTCATGATCCAGCGATTCATAAAGATCCCACAGCAATTTAAAACACAGGCGAGGAGCAGGATATTTTGATTCTGTCTTGTTGCCTTGATCAGGAGGAGTATACAGGGGACAACCCCGAACACGCCAAGTTCTGCGATAAGGACCCAGTAGCCGTATGGCTCATTAGCGTAAAAGCTGCCAAAAGTAGCGCCCACGTTGGCCGCTGTTACCGTGGCCGCATAGAGCGTATCAAGGATCTTTAAGATAAGATAACCACACAACAACACACCAGAAATCTTGGCAAGGATGTCAATGACGTTTCTTTTGACCAACTGCTTTCGCGCAAACCCCTCTGTGATCCGGGCGATCAGTATGGTAAAGCAGGGACCACAGGCCATGGCCGAAAGGATAAACAGAAAAAAGCTCCATGGCCAGACCAGGAACCCGGTGCGAAAACAAAAAGGCCTAGCGTACATGACACCAGGAACGCCACCCAGGGACCCCTGGTGAAAGAAAGAAAGAAATACACCTAGTGCCGCAATAGCGGGCATTGCTACATGAAGATGATGTCCCATATGGTGGAAGAAGCCGTACTTGTTGATCTGACGGTTTTCCAGTACCAGGGGAAGATACTCGATCAACAGTACCGTAAAATAGCACGATATGCAGAAGGCCACTTCTGTCAGCATGGAGTGAACGTTGGCGTGCCAGAAGATATGCCAACCTCTTAAAGGCTGGCCAATATCTACCGCGAGGATACCCAGGGCTGAGGCATAGCATATGACTCCAACAACGACCGCAAAATTGACGATATTTTTAAGCTCGTCTATGTTTATGACATACCTTAAAAAGCCCGTAAAAAAGGCACCTCCGCCAAGCGCAATAACACCTAAATCTGCGGCAATCCAGAGACCGAACGGGTAATTGTTGTTCAGATATGTCTGGTTCAGGGCCAGTGCCCAGCATATAACATAGCCTGCAACACCTATAAGTAGAGGCACTTGCATGACACCTACCCAGAAAAGAAACCACTTAAACGAACAACGTTTTACACCCTCTGGTATAAATGCAGAATCAATAGGCTCCATAATAGACGCTCCTTTTAAGCCGAATGACAGTTATATAGACTTTCACATATTAAATTTCACAAGGCCAGAGGGAGGAGGCTGTATTGTAATACGCCGACGACCGATAACGCGGTGAAATTTAATATGTGAAAGTCTATAGGGTTAGGCGTAGGTCACGCCCTTTCCTTCGCTTCCCAAATAGACGTCAGCAGCCTTTTGGACCCAGGCTTTTGATGAAATATAGTAAATCTTGGGATTGGTGCCAAGTTTTTCCAGGAGTCTGAAGGCACCAGTCGTTTGCTTTAGATTATAGACCTTGTGATCAGGGTTGTCTAAATCACCAAAGGTAATGGCCCCTGCAGGACACGCCTGTGTACAGGCCGTCTGATATTCATCCTCACGAACCTCTCTTCGTCCTTCTACGTACGCCTTGTTTCTGGCCCGCTGGAGCCGATGATAGCAAAAAGAGCACTTTTCCACGACCCCTCGCATTCGAGGTGATACGTCAGGGCTCAGGTACTTCTCCATCCCTTTCGGCCACCTTGGATCCCACCAGTTAAAGACACGCACATGGTAAGGGCACGCTGCCATGCAGTACCGGCATCCAAAACAGCGCGTATAGATCTGACTAACTATACCGGTTGCGTGATCGTAGTCAGTTGCCACTGCCGGGCAGACTGAAACGCACGGAGTGTGATGGTGACCACTACCCTCGCAGTGTTGGCAGGGCCTGGGAATATAACATATCTCAGCATCCGGGAAAGGGAGACCGTTTGAGATCTTGTACACCCGCATCCAGTAGTTTGCGACTAACTTGTCCGTGTCGTCTTTCCTGAAGGATATGTTGTTCTCGGCCATGCACGAAACCATGCAAGCGCCACAGCCCGTGCATTTGTCCAGGTTAATCACCATACCGTATTTGCAGGCTTTCCCGTGTCCTTCGTGATGTGCTTCTGTCATGATTACCCCTTTAACGTTTCGGAAATGCTATAGACTTTCACATATTAAATTTCACAGCGTTATCGGTCGTCGGCGTATTACAATACAGCCTCCTCCCTCTGGCCTTGTGAAATTTAATATGTGAAAGTCTATACAACTCGTTCAAATTATCCTTTGCTGGGCTCCGAACAATGCCATTCATTATATGGACAATGGAGTGTTGGAGAACTGGAGTAAAGGAAATAAGAGCGTTTCGCCGATGGCTTATTCTTTCGTCTTAACCCATCACTCCGGTACTCCATAACTCCAACACTCCAAGTGGGGCGAAGCCCCTTATACCCTGGTCAGTTTTGCCCGAATGCCCCAAGTAGCGCACAGCCCCGAAATCGGGTCTTCTGTCACACCCATGAGGCTGTTTGCGTTTACGCCTTTCCCTGCCAGGTAGTCATCGTAGGCAGTATGGCCCAGTCCCTTGGGGATGGCAATCAGCCCAGGCATGATTCCATGAGAAAGATGTACAAGTACCTCGGCCTTACCTGTGGGTGTCTCGATCGTGGCACGGCAAGCTTCGCAAAGACCGTACTCTTGGGCCGTTTCAGGGTTAACATCTACGAAAAGGTCATTGCCTTTTAACACCGTGTCTGACAGGCACTTGGTACAAAAGGGCGGGTTGCCGATAGCACCGTCTGCCAGTCGTATCAGTTCGGCAGGAATCAAGATCAACGGGTAGGTGCCAGGATCTCCTTCCGGCACAATTGGCTGGTAGTGTGGCAGACAGCCTACATCCTTATCTATTTTCATGCCTGCCTGATCAAGGGCCGTGACATAAAAGTCAAACTTGCCAGAGGCTGTACCAAATGCATTATTCCATGGAGGTGGAGTATAGCTGGCATCTTCTACGCAGCCTGCCTCCTCCAAGGTGTCCCACTTGTCTCCCATGGTCTCCTTTAACAGTGATTCATAGTCTTCCCACTGAAAGGAATCGGCCACGGTTCCACCCAACCCTTTGGCAATGGCCAAGACTACGTCCCCTGCGTGCCTTGTATCGAACTGGGGCGACACAACCGGCCGCAGCAAGCCAAGTACCGGCCTTTGAAGTCCGATCGGCGTTTGCAGATCCTCCAGGCGTTCCAGATACTGAGGGTTGGGAAGGATAAGGTCTGCATTACGGGCGGTTTGGTCCATATAGGTGGAAAAACTCACTACAAAAGGAATACTGTCAAATGCCTTGGCTACAGCAGTGTGGTCCAATATCGTATAGTGTGGGTCAGCATCGTGGACAAGGAGGGCCTGTATCGCGCCTGGCTTCTGGGTGTTAATCACTTCAGGCCATCGCTCCGGCAGATACCTGGTAAACGGATAGCGGCTGGTGCCAGCTCCATCCACACGAGGCATGCCACAACCTTTCCACGCGGCAGCGTCCTGGGTAACTTCGGGCCATTGCTGGGTGGCTACTTGGGGAGATGTTGAGACACCACCAGGCTTGTTGATGTTGCCTGTCAGGGCATTGAGGGCATGGACTGCCATGCACTCGTAAAGGCTTCCTGGCGTGGTTCCCTTGCCACGCCCCCACACTGCCAATGGACGCTCGGCCTTTGCAAAAGCACGGGCAAGGTTGACAATATTCGCGGCGGAAAGACCCGTAATCTTGGATACGGCTCCGGGAGTATATTTACTCAACACCAGGCGCTTAAAACCCATACAGGTCTTGCCTGTGGCGTCATTGAAATCTTCAAACCCGAAGGCATGGTTTTCAATAAAATCAAAGTTGTACAAAGACTCTTTTACGATCACATGAGCCAACCCCAGGGCCAGGGCAGCTTCAGTGCCCGGATTAACGGGATACCACTTATCGGCCTTGGCCGCAGTATTGGAGAGGCGTGGCTCGATTTGAACTATGGTAGCCCGCTCTTTCTTGTTGTCAGAACGCCATTTACTGTAAGCTTGAATAACGTGAATGGGTGACCCCCAACCCTCTATGAGGCCGCTTCCAAAGCTGAGGATGAAGTTTGCCCTGTCCAGGTCATAGCCGACCGAACCAGACGCCCCTTGCATGAGGCCAAGGACTAATTCATAGGTATCTCCGGATGAAGCTGAACGAATAAAATTCGGCGACCCATAAGCCTTCATGAAACGAGCGAACAACTGCGGCACGGTCCCTCGATCTGATCCAAGGATACATGCTACGGTGTGGGATTGGCCTTTGTCTCTCAAATCAGCGAGTTTTGCGGTCACTTCGTTGATTGCGTCTTCCCAGGAGATCTCCTCAAATTCGCCTGATCCTCGTTTCCCCACGCGTCTTAAAGGGGCCGGGTTGCGCCACGGTCCGTACAGGAGCTGGAGCCCTGCAGCGCCGAGGGGACAGGTGCCTCCGTTGTTGACCGGATATCCCTCTTTTCCCTCGATTTTTACGACCCGGTCTTCAACCTTTCGCACTCTGATACCGCAGCCGCCGGGGCAGAGGGTGCAGATTGAGTCAGCATGGGTGACTTTTCCGCCCTTGGGCACTGGAGTCCAGGGCCAGTTCTGGGTCCAGATGGAAGAATCGTCTGTTAGTTTCCAGGGGAGCGGTGACAGTGTGATACCGGCACCGGCCCCAAGAGCGCTCCCTACTGAGATCTCTATAAAAGCCCTTCTGTTTATTTTCATAGACCTTCCCCTTAGTCTTGGTGCCTAGAGTTGACGACTGACAAATATCTCATTCTGCCTTTGAGCTTAAACCCGCGCGATTTATTTGTGGCAGATAAAGCAGGTGTTACTGGTTCCCATCTCCCTGTGGCACTCTCCGCAGTCATCCATCTTCATCCGAGCAGGACCCTTGATCATCATCCCGCCAGATTGTACGATATTGTCTAACCTTTCCCAGCCGTTCTCTGACATGCCTGCAATGTTCCAGCCCCAAATGTAGCGACTATAGCCGGTGATCAGATTATACTGGTAAGGCATTGTATGATCCGAATCTCCTACAGGCCCGTGACAAATGATACATTCTATCTCGGCCATCTTCACATGGGCTGCGTGAGAGAAAAAGACACAGTCGGGCTGGAGGGAATATACGAGCCACGGGATCTCCTTTCCCGGTTCAATATATTCCTTGATGAGCCTGGCTTCTTCAGGATGTTCCCCCATTGGCTCTTCATGGCACTCCATGCAATTTTCCAGCTTCGGGATGCCGGAATAGCTGCCGTCTTCACGGAAATAATGACAACTCTCACACCCATCGTCCACGGCCTCTACGTGTACGGAATGGCTGAAATCGATGGGTTGTTCCTTTTCGGAATAAAGGACAGCCGGGAATACAATCCACCCGATAATCAGACACACAACAAGGGCCGGGAAAAACGAAACTATTGGTATGACAAATTCCCAGGTCCCTGGTTTCTCCGGTTCGTGTGACGCTTCGGCATGTTCTTCTTCGCCTACCGCTTGCTCTTTTTCTTCTGCTGCGCTCATGGGAACTCCATTTTAGTTGGTTTTGAGAGGCTGAAAACCGACATGTCCGCTGACACGCGACTACGCTATAGACTTTCACATATTAAATTTCACAAGGCCAGAGGGAGGAGGCTGTATTGTACCGACGACCGATAACGCTGTGAAATTTAATATGTGATAGTCTATACAATTGAAGACGCCCCAGTCCACCCCTTGTCTCAACTTGCGTATGGTTCTCTTGAGAGGCTCCGGAGTAAGGACTTGCGCAAAAAAACGATTAGATGCAACTAAATGTTGAAAAATATTACAACTTGTGCCAAAAAACATCTTGACCCCTTTACCCCGAAGTCCTGATTTTGTCAAGGATAAATCACAGCAAAACGGTTTTGTATATCGAAGAAAACCAATCAAACTCCCAGATTCCACGAATCACCTGCCCCCTCGCCAAGCTTGCGAGGCAGGCGGGACGGTTCAGAGTTTCGATGAACCCTGAACCCCTGAACGGTTACCACCACGCCACGCTACTTGAGTTTTCGGTGCAAAAGGAGGTAAAAGACGACCTGTACAGATTCGACAAGAAATCCGAGGGCATAGAGGGCAGCATGCCTGCGGAAGACAAACTGCCACGCAAACAGGGCCGCTGTAATTATCAGTGAGACGCACAGTATCCTAACGAAGAGTCTGGCTTCGACCGGTTTTCTCGCTGCGGCAAAGGCCAAATAGGCCCGAGTGGCAGGCACACTAACCGCCAGGGAGAACCAAAATTTCTCGGTAGGGAAAAAGACCGGTGGCCAGCCATAGCCAGAGAATGCCTTATTTACGATCAGGATGGGCCAGTCAGCATCCACTAAGAAAAGGACTGTTACGGCAACATAGAATACGGCCATGACCTCAAGCGACCACTGTGTGCCCCTTGAAAACAGCTCGGATTTTGATACGCTCACACGTTTAGTTCCTTGTGACGAATTCAGTAACTCCTGATTTTGCATTGGTAGATTTTTTAGTCTTTGGCGAAACCGGGTGTCATTTCGGTTGAGTCAAATCCCGCCAACGGCGGGACGGCTGCGCAGCTCGAATCGGGATTAGTAGATCGGTTACGGATAACCTGTCGCTTGCTTGCAGGAATTTCGGTGAGCGCAAGGTACGACGGAACCGAGTGACGACAGACGAAACGAGTAGCGCAACCGAATGACTAATACCGCAAACACGGGGGCGTTACCGATTTTCATTTTCCAAATTTCTGCTTATCCGCTCCGGCCATTTTTTCAAGAATATCCTTTTTTATGGCATCAAGGTCTTCCCGCTCTATGCGCGCCCCTTTCATGCCTCCGGTAAGAGCGATCTCTGACAGAAAGCTATGCCCCTGGCCGGTGACCAGCAGATCGATGTGGGCATAGGGGAACTTGCCCCGCTCCATAACTGCGTGGCAAAAGGCGAGTTGGCCTTTGTCCAAATCGTATGGGCTGCTG
Organism: Deltaproteobacteria bacterium; assembly: GCA_030592345.1. Classification (GTDB taxonomy): domain Bacteria; phylum Desulfobacterota; class Desulfobacteria; order Desulfobacterales. Next base: position 3,687 of record JAUVJO010000061.1, on the reverse strand, counting down.
GTTCCGCCTGCCGAGATGTTCATCCTGAAGTTATGCGGGTTTTTCCGGGTATAAGCTTCGCAATAATCATCTGCTATAATGATACGCACATCCGTGTAGTCCTCAAGAAATGGCTGCACGACAAAGGGGTATGAGATGGAGTCAGAGGTGGCCTGGTTATATACGGCTTCGATATTGTCCCATCTATGCACACCTAAGCCGCATTGCAGGTGGTCCTCTTTTGTGACCACAGGGCCGATGCCATGCTGATTATATGTGTTGATAGCATGCATGCAGTCTAAGCGCCTGGCAACGATAAGGGTGTGTGGTATCATCCACTGTCGTAAGCCGAGGGCTTGAGCCACCTTGGAACGGCACAAGGTTTGGGAGAGAGCAGAGGGAAAGCACCGGACACCTCTTTCAAGAAGATCGATAAGTGCGCGATGCTTAAGGTTTCTAAAGCCCAGCACGCATATGAGGCAGTCCCCTGCCTTCAGTTCGTCATATCGCTCTCTTAGCTCACGGTTTGTTCGGATGATCACGGCTATGGACTCACCTTGTCCAATGCAAGCTCGATCAGCCTGTCCAGGAGCTTGGTGAAAGAAATCCCTGCGGTCTTTGCAGCCAACGGAAAAAGGCTCACAGGCGTCATCCCCGGGATCGTATTGGTTTCCAGTACGTAAATGACGTCATCATGGACAATCATGTCGGTACGGCTATAACCGCGACAACAAAGGGCTCGATGGGCAGTGACGGCTAAAGATTGGGCGCGACCGGAAAGGGTGTCACTGATACGGGCCGGACAGATCTCGCGGGTAGCCCCTGCCTTGTATTTTGCCTCGTAGTCAAAGAATGCATGGCCGGATCCGGGGACGATTTCCACAATGGGGAGCGTCTGGAGGTCTTCGTTGCCAAAAACGCATCCAGTGATCTCAGTCCCTTGCAGGTATGCCTCCACAATGACGTGTGGGCCATATTCAAAGGCCCTGCCAAGGGCTTCCGGCAACTGGCGCGGGGACTGCACGAGACTTGTGCCGATACTCGATCCGCCATAACGAGGTTTGACGACTAAAGGATATCCTGGTTTCTCGGACAAGACTTCAGGATCACAAGCCTCATTTTGGGTGAGCACCTGAAAAGACGGTATTGGAATGTCTGCCTCTTTATAGAGACGTTTGGAGGTCCATTTATCTATGGCCAAGGCGCTTCCCAGCACCCCAGAGCCCTGATACGGTATATGGAGGAGATCGAGAAGGCCCTGGACGGTGCCGTCTTCCCCGTAAGGTCCGTGCAGCACAATGAGTGCCACATCAATTCCTGATGCGTTGGCGACAAGTTTTCCGAGGTCCGTAGCCGGATCATAGCGTGTGACGTCATACTTGGCTTTATCCAGGGCTTCGTAGACCTGGTTGCCACTTTTAATGGAGACCTCCCTCTCAGCAGAAATACCACCGGAAAGTAAGGCCACGTTAAGTTTTGTCATTGATCTATGAGCTTTTTTTTGGCCTTCAAGAATTCGTCGATAGTAATGATATCTTGCTTGAGGAGACGAGCCAATTTGACAAGTTCTTCGGAAAGAACGACTCTTGGATCCTGCAACTGTTTCGGCGTTTCGTAGTTCACATGAGGTATCGTGAGAGGGCCCTGGCTGTGGCCCAGCTTTAAGGATGCAAACCCACCGAGCAATGACACCTCCACCGTGCGGCCTTGGAAGATAGGATCTTCAAGAAACTGTCTCAAGTTTTTCCCGCTTTTTTTCATATGCTTCCAGCACAGATATGCGGATCCCACTACGAGAGTGCCAGCCGAGGCCAGGATCCAGGGCAAATATGCGATAACACCCCCAAAAAAGAACAAGAGGGCACCCATTCCAAAAATCAAAACAACGTGCAAGAAAAGTACAAAATAGGCCAGCATGACGCCCCTGAAGATGCTGTCCTTTGGCTCGAAAGCATTTTGTGCTCTATTCATCATTCCACCCCCTGGCAGGACATTCACGACACTTGGGGTTTTTCTTCAAGCAAAATGTGTGCCCTAGATGGACAAGGAGCGCGTGGTATTCATTAAACATGGCAATTTTTGGTTCCAAAGAGTCCATAAAAAAACTGCGAACCTCATCGTAGGAGACATCTTCAGGCATGAGCCTGTGCCGGAAAAGAATTCGTTTCGTGTACGTATCAACAACAAACGTTGGTTTGTTTCCAGCATAAAGGAGAATGCTGTCAGCAGTCTCTGGCCCGATCCCATTTATGGATAGCAACTTACCTCGTAACGTGTCAAGATCTTCGGCCAGTAACCGATCCAGGTCGCCCCCGTTTTTCTGGAAAAGAAATCCCCAAAAGTGTTTTAGACGCAGGGCTTTTATATTGTAATATCCTGCAGGCCTGATCACGGCCGCTAAATCCTGGACCGGCAGATGTTGAAGTGCATCCGGGGAAAGGATGCCTGCTGCTTTCAGGTTGCCTATGGCCTTTTTGACATTTCGCCAGGCCGTGTTTTGTGTAAGAATGGCACCAACAACAACCTCAAAGGGAGAGTCCCCCGGCCACCAATGGCGCGGGCCGAATGCATTGTACAATCTAGAATAAAGATCGAGTAAAATCCTCTTCCTGTCAAACATGGGCGATCAGGCGCTGAAGCGATCTACCAACTTTCTTTCATAGCGTTGATCCTTTTCAAGGCTGGTATGGGTTGGACGCATCGTGTTCAGCTTCATGATAAGGAAATTAAGCTTCTTAAGTTGGCGATACTTGGCTTTCGTGTCTTCCATCTGGGCCAGGAGGTCCTCTGTCTTTGCGATTTCCTTTCTGAGCGATATCTCAGGCGGCACGCAGTTGGCGTTTTTCAAGACCTTGTAAACCATCCGAAGATCTTCCGGCACGTGGGAATCATTTTCCAGTTCCAGGGGTTTTCCAGCTCCGGGGAGGTCATCAAAGACCCCGTCCCTGATAGCTTCTTGTATACGCTTTTCAGCGATTCTCTGAAAACAGATCATATATTTGTGTGGTAACCGTTCACGGGTTCAGAGTTTCCCGCTAAAAGCGGGATTCAAGGTTATCTTTTTTTGCTGACCTTGCTCGTAGGCTAGTCCGCCAGACGTACGGCGGAATGAAACCTCGATTGATTGCGCGGGTGCGTCCAGCATGATTATATATATCCTGCAACTCAACCCCTACGAATAAAGTTAAGGATATCAGCAGATTATAACCTTTGAACCTTGAACCCTGAACCTGATACCGTTCACTATAGGTTCATATAAAATCTTGGCTTAACTTTCAACCCTTATCCCGGCTCTTTTATTTAGCGTAAAGGGTGCGCCTGACGGCTTGAGTACATCTTGCGCAAGCGTGCGAGGAGCGCTTCGGTTTCCGGTGAACACGGATCCTGCCAGTCGAGGGCACGCTGAGGATCTTTATGTTGGGAAATGAATTCAGCGGCCATTCGGCACAGAGATTCCAGGACTCGCGCTCGCTCTGCTATCGTCGTTCCTCGAAACCGAGAAACGTCATCCTCGATGTCCTTTGCGTGCGTGCGTTCTAAGAAGGTTGCTGGCAAAGACTGTCGCATACAGAAAACATATCACCAAGAAGCAGGAAGACTCTGAATCTACTAATGAGAGCACCAAATTATATATAGACTTTCACATATTAAATTTCACAAGGCCAGAGGGAGGAGGCTGTATTGTAATACGCCGACGACCGATAACGC
>JAUVJO010000128.1 GCA_030592345.1 Deltaproteobacteria bacterium | reverse complement strand
GGTTGCCCTGGCCTGTTTTTTTCTGGCTCCCCAGCACGGACTCGAACCGCGGACTCGATGGTTAATCCCGCTTATCAGCGGGACTCTGCCAACCCCGCTGATAAGCGGGAGTTCTGTAGATATCGACCAATCCCTCGCTTCTTGATGGCTTTTTCTATCTTCATTGTCTGGCTCCCCAGCACGGACTCGAACCGCGGACTCGATGGTTAACAGCCATCTGCTCTGCCAACTGAGCTACTGGGGATCAGTTTGTTAAAATATGCTTCTAAGCGCTCCCCGATGGTTAATCCCGCTTATCAGCGGGACTCTGCCAATCCCGCCCAAAGCGGGACTACTGGGGATCTGTTTTTTCAAATATGCTTTTCAGCATGCCCCGATGGTTAATCCCGCCAAAAACAGGGCCACTTGACATTCTTAACACCAAAATATAGCAGATATCCTCTTTAAGTCAAGTGCAAACACGCACGCCTCACCTGCTCAAAGTCGGTCTCTATATCAGATCGGTCAATTATGTCAACAAGAAAGAATAGCCTCAAACTTGCGGGAGAGATAGCTGTAACTTCTCAAAAAGTCCGGGTAATCTCCCGATAATCGCTAATATGTTGCTACGTAGGGCAAGGTGAACCGCTGAACGTAGGCATCCAGCCATTTCAATTGATACCTAACCGGCCAGCTACTTAAGGCATTGGAGGCCGAAGTTCAGCGGTTCACCTTGCCCGGAGGCATGTTGTCATAACCTCAAGCGTACCCGGACTTTTTGAGAAGTTACAGATAGCTCTTATAAGCATATGAATTTACGTCAAAACGATGTGCAGCTTAACCCCGCATTGCGCCTGTCGGCCTGAGGACATCGTAGGCGTTCACAGGTTCAGAGTTCACAATTCAGGGTTACCTTTCTTTCGTTTGCCTTGCTCGTAGGACGCTTCAAATTTCGGTGAACCCTGAACCATTGAACCCGTGAACGGCTACAGGACATCACCGAAATACCATTAAAGGCAAGGCAATAAGCTATTAACATGACAACTCAATCTCCGGAAGTGAGATTTTTTTCAACAATTTCTATAAAAGGATGGTTGATTTGTGTTGTTCGGATAGCAATTACCCGGTCAACAATTGTACCGTATTCTGTGGGATCGCCTTCTCCGGGGCAATGAAAGATCAACGTGTCCCTGAAATTTCCGAACGTACCGTAGAGTCTATGTTCATAATCCTTTTCATAAATGTCGCTGAGCATAGGATGTTGTCTGGTGGAAATAAAGTGCTGTGCTGCCAGTGCACCGGCTCGAATAGCATGCCCCATATCCCAGCCAAGGACTTTCAAACCGATGATGATTCCGCTAAAAATGTCACCTGCCCCGAGAGTAGTCTCAAATTCCAGGACATCATCATCTCCCACAGAGAGTAGGCGCTCAGTAAAAGTAAATCCTAAGCCCGGGCTGCAATCGCTCTTTTTGAGAAACTCGCTTGCCGTGTCCTTATCGAGGACTTCCGCAAATTTGGCTCCTCTTTTTCCATCTGAAACTATCAGTTTGCCACCTTGGGTGGGATAATTTTTTCTCCCGTGGTTCATGGCTCTGGCTGTTTCTTGCATTGTTTTTTCAAGTCCTTTTAGTTCCATGGGAGGATCAAGTGCCAGTAATTCATCACGGTTTAAAATCATGTATTCCACATACGGCAAGATCCTACGGTGAATCAGTTCTTTGCCCGACTGAAAAAATCTCCTTTCCCGTTTCCTGAAATACCCACCTTCACCCGTCAATCTTGACGCACATCGAAGAAACGTGGCACTGAAGCAGAAATAGACTGGGATCTCAGAACCATAAGCAATCTGAAGGAGAAAGAATATATGCCGCAACTCTTCAGGATTGGTAATGCTGTTAAGTACAATATGTGTTTCTATGAATTCGTTGTCTTTCCTCAATACTCTTTCAATGCCTTGATAGTGCTTAAACAGCAATTCTGGCGCTATGATCTCCTCGTTAGTCTTATTACTCAGTATGATTCTGTCATAACTCTCCCCCTTGGTGGTCTGTACTGTGATAACATATCCTTTTCTCGGGATCAATCCGCTGACGTGAGCATCCTGTTTGGGACCGCAATCTACCCCGAGTGAATTGTATTCATAGACAATCCTGTCCCATTCCGGAAGGTTTGTATCTGCAAAGAAGAAGTGATAAAAAGCGATATCCAGAGTTTTTTCTAGCAGCCCCTCACTGTAGTAGATGTGCCGCATTGCAGTGATGATGTTCTTGTTATTTCCTCCAAGATCGATCTTTATTGGCTTACTGATCTTTACTTCGAATATTTTTCCATCTCTGAGTTTGCTTGCATATTTTTCCAGAAGCTCCTGTTCTATTTCTTGTAATCCGCCGGTAAGACTGAGATCTTGCGATGGTGATTGTTTGCCACCGAATTCCAGGGGATAATATGGGAGCCCGCCAATCTCTTGTATGTGAGAATTCGCCAGCGGATTAATCGTAATCTCCTTCCCATCTGATAATGTGCCGGAAAAGATTGTTCCCACTGGGAGAAAGAGTTTATTTTCCATGAATATGGCTTTATTCTCTGTTCCTTCGATGACTTCTTCCTGTTTTACATGAACCCAATGGTCAAAAACCGGGACACCACCAATGAAAAAAAATCTCTTCTTAGTCTTTTTGTCTCTCGTATTCATCAATAACCGCCCCCTTTCATTCTTCGCACTATTATGAAATAAGGCATTTTAAGATAGGAACACAATATAAGTATAAGAGATAAAAGATGAAATGTCAAGAAAAGAGCGTAGTATCTGCCAAGGTCGGGTAAAAAATATGTTCCGCCCGGAATCGTGGCCCTTGACATGGGACAAAAACGTCTTGAGTCAAGACCCCGTTCCATAAGTCTTCCGGAAAACAATGCTTGACAGATGTACGATAGTGGCGTATAAACTATATGATGTATAGACTTTCACATATTAAATTTCACAAGGCTAGAGGGAGGAGGCTGTATTGTAATACGCCGACGACCGATAACGCGGTGAAATTTAATATGTGAAAGTCTATATGTGAGAGGATTTATGTCAGTAACTAACAATAAGGACTATCGAGAGTTGTTCGCTTTTGGGCGCTTCTTTTTTATTTTTAGAGGCGTCCACCCGGTTGTCTAACGCCAAGAGTTAAACACCCCGGGTGGACCAGACGGGTCTGCTCGGGAATTTTGGTATCCTTAAGCCCTGAGAAGCAGATTCTCGGGGCTTTCTTTTTTTGGGTAGGCGTTCCGAGTTTCGGTTAACCCTGAACCTCTGAACCCGTGAACGGTTCATTTATTGGTAAGTATAGATTTATGCAAAAGGAGATATTGTCATGATTCTTGTCTTAGAAAAAGAGATCACACAAGAGCAGAAGAACCGCATTCTGAGCACACTGCGCACAGATGGGTGCATTGTACGTGAGATGTCAGAGGCCGGACAATGCGTCATAGGGGCTATCGGCAAGGCTGGCCACGATGCCGGTTTTTTTCAGCAGCTTCCTGGCGTGGCAAGGGTAGTGCCTATTTCCACATCTTTCAAACTGGTGAGCAGGCAACTGCATCATGAAGACACTACTGTTCAGGTGGGGGACGTCGTAATCGGTGGTGAGCACATTGTTGTCATTGCAGGACCGTGTGCGATTGAAAGCAGGGATCAGGCCATGACTATTGCCCGCGAGGTGAGAAGATATGGAGCAGTGCTATTTCGCGGTGGGGCCTTCAAGCCAAGAAGCTCCCCTTATTCCTTCCAGGGCCTCGGAGAAGAGGGCCTAAAAATCCTTGCCGAGGTCCGGGAAGAGGTGGGGCTTGGTGTTGTAACCGAAATCACCTCACCTGCCCAAGCAGACATGATGATGAAGTATGTGGACGTTGTGCAGGTTGGCGCACGGAACATGCAAAACTTTGAACTCTTAAAGTGCGTGGGCCGCCTAGGAAAACCGGTCCTGTTAAAGAGGGGGCTTGCGGCCACGATTGAGGAATGGCTTATGTCAGCCGAATATATCCTTTCTGAGGGAAATGACCACGTTGTGCTTTGCGAGCGAGGCATTCGCACCTTTGAGCCCTATACCCGTAACACCCTTGATCTGTCAGCCATTCCCGTGCTCAAAAAACTGACCCATTTGCCCGTGATCATCGATCCCAGCCACGCCACGGGCATGCGTGAAAAGGTTAGCCCCATGGCTCGAGCTGCCATTGCGGCAGGCGCAGACGGCTTGATGATCGAGGTGCACCATGACCCGGACAAGGCCCTTTCTGACGGTCCCCAGAGCCTTTATCCGAAACAGTTCGGGCAACTGATGCGAAATATCCATGTGATCGCACCGGTTGTTGGAAAGCAACTCGATTTTGGCTTGCTGGACAAGGCCGCGGCAGTGGATCACTTGAGCAAGGCCAAAGGAAAAGGAGTCCAAAGGGCTGCATTCTTGGGAGAAATAGGGACGTTCAGTCACAAGGCCTGCTCACAGTATTTTGGAACCAAGGTGACGTCAGTGCCAATGTCTTCATTCAGGGCGATTTTTCAAGCGGTCAAAGAGGGTGAGGCTGATTTTGGTGTGGTGCCGTTGGAAAATTCCCTCACAGGGAGTATACATGAAAACTATGATCTTCTTCTCGAATATGACTTGAAAATTATTGGCGAAATTACACTCCGCATCATGCACCACCTGGTTGGGCATCCAGGAGCCAAAATTGAAAGCATCAAGCGCGTATTCTCCCATCCACAGGTGTTCCAGCAGTGTCGGCAATTCCTGGACCGCCATGACAGATGGGAGCTCATTTCGACAAGAGACACGGCAACGGCTGTCAAGCGGATTCAGAAAGGGCGAGATCTTACCGATGCAGCCATTGCGAGCAAAGAAGCGGCAGACATGCACGGGATGGAGGTCATGGAGGAGGGGATTGAGGCAAATCCCAGAAACTACACCCGGTTTGTGGTCATAGGTACCGAGCGACTCGAAAACGGCCCGCGGCGCAAATCTTCTCTTATCTACTCAACAGGAGACCAGCCAGGGGCACTCTACGAGACCTTGAAGGTGTTTGCCGAGCAGGGTATCAATTTGGTGAAGCTGGAATCGCGTCCCATCCATGGAAAACCGTGGGAGTACATGTTTTATATAGACATACAGGCAGATGTGGAGGCAGACTCGTTCAAACCCGTACTCGATGCCCTTGGAAAAAAGACCGACTATCTGAAGATACTGGGAAGTTATTGAGGCATTAATGTGAAAAGGGCGTATCTAACAGTTGGGGGCAGACAACAACTTTTCCGCATCCTTCTGGAAGAAAGAAAGTGAGCTAAAGTGCCTAAAGTGAGCTAAAGTGAGCTAAAGTTAAGGACTTGAAGAAACAGTTTTATATTGAAAGAAAGTGAGTCCCGTTTTTTGCGGGATTAAGCAGTGCGCCTCCGGCTCAACATACTTAAAAATAGGCAGAATACCTCAATCCCGCTAAAAGCGGGACTCACTTTAGGCACTTAATGTACTCCACAAATGCGGCACAAGTTGTTTCAAGAGCATGCATCCCCCAAGTTCTGGATACACCCATGTGAAAACTATGCTTCGTCTTCTGCGCATGGTATCTGATATTTTTTGAGCTTAATCCTGAGCGTTTTTCGGTCAATACCGAGCAATCGAGCAGCGCGGGTCTTGTTTCCGTCGACGTTGGCCATAACCTTGATAATATGCTGTCGTTCCATTTCCTCCAGGCGGACCGGTTCTTTCTGAGCTGTTTCGGAAAAGAATGTGTTGGAATACGCAAAATCAGGTAAAGCAATGGTATTTCCCCGCGCAAACACAACAAGCCGCTCAATGGTGTTTTCCAGCTCACGAACGTTACCGGGCCAGTTGTATTCTGTGAGCGCCTTCATGGCTTCAGCAGAAAAGCCCTCAACCGCCTTTCCCTGTTTCTGACAGAACACCTTCAAAAAATGATTCGCCAGCAGAAGGATATCTTCTTTGCGATCTCGAAGAGATGGCAGATGGATTGAGACTACATTGAGTCTGAAAAAGAGGTCTTCCCGAAAGAGTCCCTTGGCGATGGCCTGTTGAGGATCACGGTTTGTGGCTGATATGAGACGAACATCAACTCTGACTACCTTGTGATCTCCCACCTTAGAGATGCACCTGTCCTCGACCGCCTTGAGCAGTTTTGCCTGGATTTCCAGACTGATATTGGAAATCTCGTCAAAGAACAAGGTCCCACCGTGGGCCATCTCAAACTTTCCGTGCTGGGTGCTATCAGCACCCGTAAAGGCCCCCTTGATATGACCGAAGAGCTCACTTTCAAAAAGGGTCTTCACCAGAGTGCCGCAATCGACGGCTATAAAAGGATATCCACGTTGTTTGCTCAACTCGTGAAGTCTCCGCGCTGCAAGGCCCTTGCCTGTGCCGCTTTCGCCTTGAAGCAGTACGGTAGTATCCGTAGGGGCTACCATGGCGATCATCTCTTTCACCTTGGCCATGGCAGGGCTCTTGCTGATGATTTCGATGCGCCGGGGCTCACGCTTAATATCTTGCTTTCGCCCGTTTTTGGCGCCCAGCCTGCGGTTCCCAAGTGCCCGTTTGACCAGTTTGACCAGCTCTTCAGGTGTAAAGGGCTTGGCAATAAAGTCAAAGGCCCCCAGTTTAATGGCCTGAACGGCCGTCTCAATAGAGCCGTACCCTGAGATCATCACAACAGTGGCTTCAGGCTCCATGTCCTTGATCTCGGCCAGAATGAACAGGCCGTCTTCTCCAGGCATGTTCAAATCGAGCAGGATAAGATCAAATAATGATTTTTCGAGCAGTGCCAGACCCTGGCTGCCGCTTTTTGCCAGGGTAACGTTGTGGCCATGTCTTGTAAGGGTCTGGTGGCAGGCATCCCGCATGAATGCGTCATCGTCAATCACAAGGATTTCATAACTGTGTTCCATAGATTTATTTCCATTTACGATTCAGGATCTGCGATGTCGGACACGCGATCCAAAATTGGCCACCCGCAATCGCTACCTTGCTTCGCCATTGGCAAAGACATAATAAAGGTCGAACCCTGCTCCTTTGAGCTTTCTACCGTCATGGTCCCTCCATGGTGTTCCACGATACCGTGGCAGATCGACAGACCCAGACCCGTCCCCTTGCCCGGTCCCTTGGTGGTGAAAAAGGGCTCGAAAATCCTGCCAATGTGTTTGTCGTCAATCCCGGAGCCTGTGTCCGAGCACTCAACCCGAACCCCCTCTGTACCAACAGCAACCTCGGTACGCAGGGTCAGGGTGCCGGTCCCGTCCATAGATTGTGCTGCGTTGATAATCAGGTTGATGAAGACTTGCTCCAGCTTGTTTTCGTCCCCTGCAACCAAGGGAAGGTCGGGATCAAGGTAAGTACGAACGGCAATGTTTCTTAGCAGAATGTGATCCTCCAAAAAACCTATTACATTCAGTAAAATCCGGTTGATTTGAACAGGTTTCAGCTCGGACGTGTCCTCGTGGGCAAAATCGAGCAGTCCCTGGACAATGATCTTGCATCGATGGACCAGCTTGTTGATCTTGACAACATTTTCCCTTCGAGGATCATCTTCGGGCAAGTCATCCAAGAGAAGATGGCTATACATCAGGACACCGCCGAGTGGGGTGTTCAATTCGTGGGCGATCTCGCTGGCCAGTCTGCCAGTGGCCTTCAGGCGTTCGGCAGAAAGCAGTTTCTCATGCCTTTTCGAAGCGATTGGGTCTTTCTCCGTAAATATTATTGATCTCTTCCCGGACGTCATAACAAAATAACACCTTGCGAGTTTTTTCCGGTTTTGGCCATCAATTTTTACTTTTTAAACGAGTTTGCAAGGTTTTTCAAGGGTAACAATCTCAGCTTTACTGTACTATGCTGGAAATTCAAGGGTGATCTCAATCTCTTTGCGGCTGATAGCCAATGCCCCACAAGAACCAAGAATCGCCTTGTAATAGAAGGCGTTTTCCTGATATGAAACTACCATGGTAGCAGACAAAATAAAAGACAGTGACCTGAAATCAGCCGTTTCCTTTTTAAGAATGATCTCCCCTTTTGACGTTCTAACGGACCAAAATTTCAAAGAAATGTCGGAAGGATTATTCGAAGAATTCTATCCCAAGGGAACTCTCATATTCATCCAGGAGAGGACTGATATAGAGGCCCTCTGCTTAATCAAGAGCGGGGGGGTAAAGCTCTATCTTAAAGACGAAGAAAACACCGAGATACTCAAGGAGTACAGGGGGCCTGGTGATTATTTCGGAGGACTCGGCATCATCATGGAAACAAAGGCGAACCTGAACGTTGAAGCCGTTGAGGATACTTGTTGTATCCTTCTCCCCAAGAAGAGCTTTCAGGATCTTATCAGAACGGATTCACGGTTTTCGCATTTTTTTCT
>JAUVJO010000208.1 GCA_030592345.1 Deltaproteobacteria bacterium | reverse complement strand
CCGTACCGGTCACCTCAATAGTATAGTGGGTGGGGCTCACATCAACCACCTTGCACCTGAATATGTCAATAATCCTCAAGATCTCTGCCCTGGAATCCGCCTTGGCCTGAACCTTGATCAAAGCCATTTCCCGCTCCACGTATTCGGTTCCGGTCAGATCATGCACCTTGATAATGTTAATCAGCTTATTGAGCTGCTTATTGATCTGCTCGGCAATGGCATCGTCTCCTCGTGTGACCAGTGTTATGCGGGAAACCAAAGGGTCTAAGGTCTCTGCCACACAAAGGCTCTCAATATTGAAACCACGGCCACTAAACAGGCCTGCCACGCGGGAGAGTACCCCCGGCTCATTGTCCACCAGCAACGAAATCGTGTGTTTTTGCATAAGTCACCCCGTTCTATAGACTTTCACATATTAAATTTCACAAGGCCAGAGGGAGAAGGCTGTATTGTAATACGCCGACGACCGATAACGCTGTGAAATTTAATATGTGAAAGTCTATATCTGGCCTTCTGGCCAAGTGGTTGATATGACGACATCTGATTCTACAACAAAAGCATCTCGTTTATGGCTGCCCCTGCAGGGACCATGGGGTAAACGCCTTCTTCGCGAGCCACCCAAAAATCCATGATAGCCGGGCCAGGGCTCTCCAGCCCCTGCCTTAGCACAGAATCAACCTCTTCCGGCTTTGTCGCCTTCAAGCCCAAGGCCCCATATGCCTCGGCAAGCCTGGAAAAATCAGGGGCATGCTCTATGTCTGTTGCGCTATAGCGTCCTTGATAAAAAAGCTCTTGCCACTGGCGCACCATGCCAAGATACCTGTTATTCAAGATCACTACCTTCACCGGCAACTTGTACTGCACAGCCGTTGCCAGCTCTTGGATGTTCATCTGAATGCTCCCGTCTCCAGCCACGTCCACAACCAGCTTGTCCGGGCACGCCACCTGCGCTCCTATAGCTGCGGGCAAACCAAAGCCCATAATACCAAGTCCACCAGAGGTGATGAAACAGTTAGGGCGATCAAAGTGGTAGTACTGGGCTGCCCACATCTGGTTCTGTCCCACCTCAGTAGTAATGATAGCTTCACCCTTTGTCAGTTCGTAGAGTTTTTCAACCACGTATTGAGGTTTGATTACATCTTCTTGCTCATATTTCAAGGGCTTGGTCTGCTTCCATTTCTCTATTTGGTCAATCCACAACTTACGCTCTTTCTTGTCTATCTTTATCTTCTCCTCCTTAAGGAGGCTGTTAAGCTCCTGTAAAGAAATCCTGCAATCTCCCACGATCGGGACTGTAACGCGGATGTTTTTACTTATAGAAGTCGGGTCTATGTCAATATGTATGATCTTGGCATTTGGCGCAAACGCCTCGACCCTACCCGTTACCCTATCATCAAAACGCACCCCAATGCCAATGAGGAGATCACTGGCGCTGATGGCCATATTGGCTCGGTAGGTACCATGCATACCCAGCATTCCCATCCAGAGAGGATGGGTCCCCGGAAAGCTGCCAAGGCCCATAAGAGAAGCTGTGACCGGCGCGTGGCACGTCTTGGCAAACTCGGTCAATTCCTTAGATGCCCCAGAAAGTATGACGCCACCCCCGGTAAAGACAACCGGCTTTTTGGCTTCTTTAATAAGCTTAACCGCCCGCTGCAATTGTCTTATGTTTGGCTTGTATTTGGGTTTGTATGAGACAATGCTCGGCTCTGGCAAGGGTTCGTACTTGGCCTTACCCTGGACCACATCCTTAGGAAGATCCACCAGCACCGGGCCCGGCCGGCCTGATCGAGCAATATGAAAGGCGTCCTTTAAGACACCGGCAAGTTGATCGGTTCGTTTCACCAAATAGTTGTGCTTGGTGCAAGGTCGGCTGATTCCTACGATATCGACTTCCTGGAAGGCATCGTTTCCGATGAGCCCCGTGGGCACCTGGCCTGTGAGTACAACCACCGGGATGGAATCCATATAGGCAGAAGCAAGCCCACTCACTGTGTTGGTTGCCCCCGGACCGGAAGTGACCAGACACACGCCCACACTGCTCTTTGCCCGTGCGTAGCCGTCTGCAGCGTGTACTGCCCCCTGTTCGTGGCGAACCAGGTAGTGCTGTATGTCTGTCCGAGCCAGTTCGTCATAGATGTCAATGACAGCACCACCCGGGAAACCAAAAATAGTCTCCACGCCTTCTTCCTTCAGGGCGGCCATAATGATTTGCGCTCCTGTCAATGTTTTCAATGTCGGTCCTCCTAATTGGTTTGGTTGTGTTGAGCCGTTGGCCCGTTAGCCGGTTTGATTTCTTGCGCACATCTGGCGCTGGTTATTAAATAATGAACCTATTGAACCCCCAAAAAGCTCATTTGACCACCGCCCCTTCACCGCCTGAAGAGACCACCCGGGCGTACCGGGCCAAATATCCCTTGGCTATCTTTGGCTTAGGGGGACGCCATTTCGAAAGCCTGGTCTCGATCTCTTTTCCCGGCAACTTCAAGGTAATGCGCTGTTTCGGGATATCGATGGCAATCGTGTCGCCTTCCTCAACAACAGCAATAGGCCCACCTGCCATGGCCTCAGGAGAGACGTGTCCCATGGCAGCCCCACGTGTTCCTCCGGAAAACCTGCCATCTGTTATCAGGGCGACATCAGCATCCAGGCCCATACCGGCGATGGCTGAGGTGGGAACCAGCATCTCGCGCATTCCGGGTCCGCCTCTGGGGCCCTCATACCGGATGACCACTATGTCCCCTTTCCTAATCTTACCACCCATGATGGCTGTAGTGGCTTCTTCCTCACTGTTAAACACCCTGGCCGGGCCTTCATGGCGAAGCATACCCTTTACCACAGCAGACTGTTTTACAACACACCCTGAAGGGGCCAGGTTGCCAAATAGCACGGCAAGCCCCCCTTTCTTGAGGTACGGTCTTTCAATGGGACGGATGACGCTCTTGTCTCTAATCCGGGCGTTTCCAATGTTCTCTTTGACTGACTTACCAGTAACCGTAAGGCAGTCGGCATGGATCAGCCCTTTGCGTGAAAGCTCGTTCATTACGGCACTCACACCACCAGCAAGGTCGAGGTCCTCCAGGTGATGTTTTCCTGCCGGGCTCAATTTACAAAGGTTAGGCGTCTTTTCACTTACACGATTAAAGGCATCAAGATCAAGCCTGATCCCGGCCTCCCTGGCAACGGCCATCAAGTGAAGCACCGTGTTCGTAGAACACCCCAGGGCCATATCAACTGCCATAGCATTTGCAAAGGCATTGTCGGTCATTATTTTTTTCGGCGTTATCTTTTTCTTTAGGAGCATCATGATATTTTGGCCTGCCTCTTTGGCCAGCCGTGTGCGGGCAGCCATGACTGCCGGGATGGTACCATTTCCGGGAAGCCCCATACCAATGGCCTCGGTCAGGCAATTCATGGAATTGGCAGTAAACATCCCTGCACAAGAACCGCATGTCGGGCACGCAGTGTTTTCAATAACCGTAAGCTCTTCTTCGCTCATTTTGCCCAAACGCACAGCCCCAACCGCTTCAAACACGGTCACAAGGTCTATCTTTTGCCCCTCGTGGATGCCAGCCAGCATGGGGCCGCCGCTGACGATGATAGCAGGCAGATTCAGGCGAGCTGCAGCCATCAGCATACCAGGCACGATCTTGTCACAGTTAGTCACCATCACCATGGCGTCAAAGGCATGGGCAATAGCCATCACCTCGATAGAGTCTGCAATCAGTTCACGGCTCGCCAGCGAGTATTTCATCCCTACATGGTTCATCGCGATGCCGTCACAAATGCCAATCGTGCCAAAGGCGATGGGTGTACCTCCTGCCATACGCACACCGGCCTTCACGGCAGAGACTATTCGCTCCAGCTCTACGTGCCCGGGTATGATGTCGTTGGCAGAATTGACAACACCCACCAGAGGCCGACGCAACTCTTCGTCCGTATATCCCATGGCCTTGAACAATGAGCGATGCGGAGCACGCTCGATACCAGATTTTGCGCTGTCACTTTTCATTCATATCCTCCGGGTTATAGACTTTCACATATTAAATTTCACACGGCCAGAGGGAGGAGGCTGTATTGTAATACGCCGACGACCGATAACGATGTGAAATTTAATATGTGAAAGTCTATAGTTGATAGTTATTCGTAATTTGTTGTTCGACCCAGAATCCCCATTCCGCATTCCACACCGGACGTATCTAACAGTTGGGGGAAAAAACAACTTTTCCGCATCCTTCTGGAAGAAAGAAAGTGAGCTAAAGTGCCTAAAGTGTCTAAAGTGAGTCCCGCCTTTAGCGGGATTAAGGACTTGAAGAAACAGTTTTATTATTGAAAGAAAGTGAGTCCCGCCTTTAGCGGGATTAAGCAGTGCGCCTCCGGCGCAACATAAACTTTAGGCACTTTAGCTCACTTTAGTTCACTTTAGGCACTTAATGTACTCCACAAATGCGGCGTAAGTCGTTTCAAGAGCATGCATCCCCCAAATTCTGGATACGCCCGCCAATCTCCGTATCACGTATGCGAAAGTTTGTACTGAAAACTGTCTTCCAACGCCCCCCAACTGGCCTCAATAATATCCGAAGAAACGCCGATTGTGCTCCACACGGTTTTCTGGTCGCGCGAATCGATAAAGACCTTCACCCTGGCCGATGTTCCGTCACGGCCTTCTATCACCCTTACCTTATAATCGACAAGGTGCATTTTTTCCAGGTTCACGAGGAAGAACTTGTTCAGAGCCTTCCTCAAGGCATTGTCCAAGGCGCTGACCGGCCCACTTCCCTCGGCTGCCGTAATCTCTTGTTCGTCACCAACTGAAATTTTAATTGTAGCATATGCCCTGCAAGGAAGGTTCTTCTCTTTTTCAACAGCCACCCGAAACGATTCCAACTCGAACAGCGGTTTGAACTGGCCGGTGAACCTTTTCACCATGAGTTCAAGAGAGCCTTCAGCCGCATCAAACTGATACCCCTCATGCTCCAATCGCTTTATCTCCTTGGCGATTTCCCTACTGTCAAAGCCTTCCCCTCCTAGCTCGATCCCCATCTCCCTGGCCTTGTAATCCACACTGCTTTTGCCACATAGATCCGAGATGAGCACACGACGTTCATTTCCGACAACCGTTGGTTCCATGTGTTCATATGCCTTTGGCGTTTTCATGACAGCGTCCACATGAATCCCTCCCTTGTGGGCAAAGGCGCTTGCCCCCACAAAGGGCCGGCCGTTAAACGGGGTCATGTTGGCCACTTCACTCACATAGCGCGAGACCTCTGTGAGACGGCAAAGATTTTGCTCTGTCATGCATGGCAGTCCCATCTTGAGCTGGAGATTGGGAACCACTGAAGTCAGATCAGCATTTCCACATCGCTCTCCATACCCATTGATAGTACCTTGAACCATAACAGCACCGGCGCGCACAGCCTCCAGAGTGTTGGCAACAGCAAGGCCGGAGTCGTTGTGGGCATGGATTCCAATTCTTACCGGAATCTTCGGGGACACCGTTTCCATGATCTCCTTTATCTCAATAGGAAGGGTCCCCCCATTTGTATCACACGGGACAATGAAATCAGCGCCACCTGAAACCGCTGCCGCTATCGTCTCCAAGGCATACTCAGGATTGTTCTTGTACCCATCAAAGAAATGCTCGGCATCATAGATGACCTCTCTGCCATGGGAACGCATGTAGGCCACGGTTTCGTAAATCATGGCCAGGTTTTCCTTCAAGGTGGTACGAATGACCTCTGTTACGTGGAGATCCCAGGTTTTTCCGAATATAGCCACAGCAGGCGCTTCGGACTGAAGGAGCGCCTTGAGGTTCTCGTCTTTATCGCAAGGGATATTCGGCTTTCTTGTGCTTCCAAAGGCCGTAAGCCGGGCATGCTTGAAAGGAGAGTTTTTGGCCAGTTCAAAAAAGTGGATATCCTTTGGGTTGGAACCCGGCCACCCTCCCTCAATGTAATGCACGCCAACTGAGTCCAGTTTCTGAGCAATTCGCACTTTGTCTTCGGCAGAAAAATTGATTTTCTCTCCCTGCGAGCCGTCCCTTAGAGTTGTGTCGTAAACCAAGATTGATTCCATAGCAATAAACCCCATCCCTTACCTGT
>JAUVJO010000270.1 GCA_030592345.1 Deltaproteobacteria bacterium | reverse complement strand
GATCTCGACATGTTTTTCATATCGTAACGTATCACAACTTACCCACCGAAAATTGTGGTATATTCAGGGGTGGAGCTTTCCACAGTTCGAACATGGATTTCCCTTTGTAAGGTCACTCCAGCCTATAGGTTGACCCAAATCGGGGCAGCAGTTTGATAAAAGTTGTGATTTCAAGTAGAGATCTACAATGAAAATGATTGGTTGACGGGTATAGATTGTGGCAAGAAATCTGTGAGGCGGGATGAGCGGGCGTGACAATAGATGTCCAAGAGATAGTTTGCGGTGTAATTCAAATAATATCCAATATACACCCCTGTTTTTTGGCATGCGAAATCAAAGTTAGAAGAGTATTTTAATCAACCACATACAAGGCCGGGAAGGGGCAAATGAACCTCAAATTCTGCCTATCCAGCTCCTGAGCTGAGAAGACATTGTGTGTCTTGTTGGGAGCCGAATCGTTTTGTTAAAGTCAAAAAATCATGAGGATAAAGTAGGAAGGGAGAAATGAAGAGAATTTTGGGGTTATTGTGTGCGATCGCGTTCAGCACCATTCTCTTTACTGGTTCAGCGTCTGCCAGTTTGTGGGATGGTTTGGTGGCTTATTATCCATTCAACGGCAATGCCAATGACGAAAGCGGCAATGGGAATGATGGGACGGTTTATGGAGCAACTTTGACTGAAGACAGGTTTGGAAATGTTGATAGTGCTTACACTTTTGAAGGCAATGATTATATAAGTGTTCCTGATTCAACTGTTTTCCCCGTTAGTTCAAATCCTTTTACAATTGCCGCATGGGTGGAGCTTAGCTCATACAGCACAGATGGCGGCTATTATCTAATGGGTCAGTCAGACGGAGGAGGCAACAATAATAAATGGATCTTTTTCCTTGGCAACAATGGCATTAGCTTCATAAGTTATCCGGCTCCTGGTTCCCATTGGATCGGATTGGGTAGTTCAAGTTTCCAACTGAATACGTGGTATCATGTCGCCATTCGAGATGACGGAAGCATACTAACTGCATTTGTTGATGGATCTCCAATAGGCACAGCTTTCGCAAGGGCTATCGGCGACGCGTCGAATCCGTTCTTCATGGGCACAGCTGAAGGGGGGTCACCCCGGTCGTGTGTTCAGGGGATCAATGGATGACGTCCGCCTCTACGACCGTGCCCTTTCCGAGGGTGAAATTTGGGAACTTCACACTGTTCCCATCCCCGGAGCAGTTTGGCTTTTGGGTTCAGGACTATTGGGGCTTGTAGGCATCAGGAGAAAGCTCAAGAAGCAATAAGACCAAATGGTGAAAGAGCGCGAGGGCAAAGAGCGAGGCAGGGTCAGAGATGGCTCTGCCTATATCCTTTTGTCTTAAGAGACCAGATGTTGTGGTGACTGTGCAGCTTCTGAAATTCAAGATAGTGCCATAGTATCTCTAATCAGAATTAACAGCCCCGTAGCAAAAGTGTCTGCTATCAATCTTTAACTCAGTCCTCGCCAGAAAATGTTTTGATATGGTTTTGCTGTTTTCAAGTCGAATGGCCCGTGAGCGATTCTCGTTTTGCGCTCTTGAGACGGGAGGAGGGTCGAAACTTCAGGATGGAACCGGAAGAATAAACCAGGACATAAATACATAAGTCTGCTGGGTTAGTGATGCTCTCATGAGAAGGCTGCATTAACTGGCTCTCTGAGTTACTTATGTTGTAACCGTTCACGGGTTCAAATGTTCAGAAGTTCAGGGTTCACCGAAAACCTGTCTGCCGTGACTCTGCACAGGCAGGTCTGGACCGTCCCGACTTTCCATTGCTGAATTATTGAGACTCATATTTGTGAATCCGACATGGGTCGTAATATGATCTTATGAGTCGCGCCAGGGCGGGCTGAACCTGTGAATGCCTGCGAAAAGAGAGATTGCTCATGAGCCACGACAAGAAGCCTATCGTCACCGGTTTCATGTGACAGACCGCGGCATGCGTGGTGTAAGAACTCTACAGGAAAGGAGAGCGTATGAAAATGGACGACCCATATAAAGCCGACTTATCACCTGACGAAGAAAAGATCCTTAGGGACCAGGTGATTGATGATAAATCTCCAGGTACTATTCTGACTGACTTTGAAACGCTTCTCGAATTCATCGGTTCAGACGGCATTGTGGTGAGCCCACGGTTCAATCACTTGTCAATGAAACTGCTGCCCGAGCTTAATGCACATATGGTTCAACCCATCGAGATCGATCTGAAGCGTCCGAAACAAAAATCGTATCCGAATATTAATGGGCTTTATCTCCTCCTGCGGATGACAGGACTGGCCATATTGAAAGGGAGAGGAAAAAAACGGATTCTGGCCATTGACGATGCTGTATTGGACTCCTGGAAAAGCCTCAACCTCACTGAGCGTTATTTTACGCTTTTGGAGGCCTGGCTCATCAAAGGGCGTCCGGAAATCATAGACGAAGATACCGGGGGTTATAAAGTCCTTTTCATGGAATGGTCCGAATTTTTTAACCGCATAAAGAAAAATGGCCTGAAAATTAAGGGGAATAGGGATTTGGAGAGTATGATTTCATATTTACCAGGGCACTACGCGATTGCATTAATGGATCTGTTCGGACTGATATCCGTACGGTACTCGAAACCGGAAAAAGGGAAGGGGTGGTGTGTTGACAAGGTGCATCGCACCCCATTAGGGGATGCATTACGGAAACTCTTGTCAGATTATTTTTGGAGTGGAGATTTTTTCAGTGTGTATCGAAGCGAAGCTTCAGTCGGGTTTGGTTTGCTGCAAGAGATCGTGAGACCTTTTTTCCCGGAATGGCAAAACAATTTGGTTTTGCCGGAGAGAGAATTTCAAGACGGCACCTATGTGTTTAAGGTATCGTTGGAGGATGCCTGGCGGCGGATTGCCATTCCGGGTTCGATGTTTTTTGATGATTTGAGCACGTGTATTCTAAGGGTTTTTGCCTTCGATAGTGACCACCTGTACCAGTTTTCGTTCAAGAATCGATTCGGTTTCCTTAAATTTGTCAATCATCCTTATATGGAAGAAGAATCACCCTCGACAGATGAAACGCGTATCGGCGATGCAATGATTGAACCTGGGGCTGAAATGACTTTCCTCTTTGACTTTGGTGATAACTGGGAATTTGATGTAGAATTGGAGCGTTTAGACCCTGTAGATCAGGATATGGACGGACCAAGAATTCTCGATACTTATGGCCAACCGCCGGAACAATATCCGGATTATGAGGAATATGAAGAATAGGATGTCCCGTATCCCATCACTTTTCTTTCTTCATTCCCACTTGACATCATTCCCACATTTGGTTATGATTATAATATAGACTTTTACATATTAAATTTCACAAGGCCAGAGGGAGGAGGCTGTATTGTAATACGCCGACGACCGATAACGCGGTGAAATTTAATATGTGAAAGTCTATAGTATATGGAAATGGAGGTTCCGCCCATGAATATGATCAGCTTGACCATCGACTCCAAGAAACGCATCTCTCTAACCAAACTTCTCCCTCCCGGAAACATCCGTTCCGTTCGAGCCTACAGGGATGGTCATCGAATTGTACTCGAACCCATGATGGAGGTTCCGGTCGAGGAGGCTTGGCTTTTTGAAAATAGGGACTCCTTCAAGAAAGTCCTCACCGGGCTTTCTCAGAAGGGATCCGTCAAGCGCGGATCTTTTGCCAGGTACGCCAAATAGCGACCGATGCACGAACTAATTTTCACACCCCAAGCCGACGCCGACCTTCGGGAGATTGAAAGCAACCCCTCGCAAAAGGATATCCTAAAAGCCGTCAGGAAATGCCTGGGGTTTCTTGAAACCAACCTGCGGCATCCCTCTCTGAACACGCACGAATTTCGATCTCTTAAAGGGCCTGACGGGGAAAAGGTCTTCGAGGCATATGCCCAGCAGAAAACACCTGGCGCCTACCGGGTCTTCTGGTATTATGGCCCTGAGAGAGGAACGATTACGATCGTCGCCATAGCACCTCATCCCTGACAAGCTCATAAAGCCACTTCCTCGCAGTGATTGAAAAAAGAACCGCCCCCTTTAATCCACAGATTTCGCAGATTACACGGATTACTCTAATCATTTTTTTCAGTTTCCAGATTTCTGATAGAGCCCTGTCATGGTTGAGAAATTACGGCACACTCTAGTTTACTCATGAGTGAAATCGTGTTATAAGGCTTTTACCATGCCGGAAATCGCTTTTATCATTACCGGGTCCGTAAGGCTGGACTACTACAGCACCAGTTTCCAAACAAATACGATTGACCTGTAAATGTCATCAGCCACGGAAATCCCCAGAATCTAATTCGCCAGAAAAGCCTTCACCTGCGAGGACATCTGCTCATCGCTAAAAGAGTTGATACTGATCGCGTGCCGATAACAGGTGGCTGCGCACACCCCACACCCCTTGCAGGCCACATCAATGACTTGTACCTTCCGCCCGTTTTCGGTCTCTACGATCTTTAAGGCTTCAAACGGACACAGGTCTGCGCACAGGCCGCACCCCCGGCAGGCCCCCTCGTTAACCTGAGCGATGATACTCTCGGTGACAATGGAATCTTGACAAAGAATTGCACCCGCACGAGCCGCGGCTGCCTGTGCCTGGGCGATGCTTTCCTCAATAGGTTTGGGAAAATGGGCAAGGCCGCAGACAAAAATCCCGTCTGTGGCAAAGTCCACAGGCCTGAGCTTCATATGCACTTCCAGGAAGAAATTGTCCTGGCTAAGCGGCACCTTGAACGTCTGGGCCAAGTCCTCCAAGCCACGGGTATGAATAGCGGTGGCCAGGGTAATAAAGTCAGGCTTGAGGGTGATAGGCCGCTGGAGGACATGATCTCTCACTGTAACTTCCAGAGTGCCTTCTTCT
>JAUVJO010000060.1 GCA_030592345.1 Deltaproteobacteria bacterium | reverse complement strand
TTGATGATGTGAGTGTAGAGGATCTTTCAACGGGCTCTGTGCTCATGTGGGATGATTTTAGTGATGGTGATTTTTCCGGTTGGAGTGTTATCGATGAGGGCAATATTCAGGGGCCGTCTCAATGGTCGGCAACAAGCGGAGCCCTGGTACAAAGCTCTAATATCTACTCAACCGATGGAAGCGATCTTGCTAAGCGTGGCACCTTCGCGCTATTCGAATAAACGTAAATCGTTCACAGTTCTCCGTTTTCCGTTCACTCACCGACGGGCAGGAGGTCAGAGGACAGAGGTCAGAGGACAGAGGACAGAGGACAGAGGTCAGAGGTCAGAGGTCAGAGGTCAGAGGTCAGAGGTCAGAGGTCGGACAGACTACGAATAACGAATAACAAATAACCAATAACGGTGAACCGTGAACGGTTACAATCTGGGGCAGATGGCCAAAGACCAATAGGAGGTACCGGGGTCCTTCACCTCAGGTCCATATCCAGCTCTTGCAGTTCTTTGATCTGATCCCTCAGCTTTGCAGCCTTTTCAAAGGCCAGTTCCCTGGCTGCTTTCCTCATCTCATCCTCGAGTTCGTTGATGATTTTATCGAGATCATCCACTGAGTTGAACTCGGCAGCAGGTTCCGAGACGGCAGGTACGGTCACGTAGTCTGCCTCATAGACGGAGGTGAGGATGCTCGTGATCTCTTTTTGTATGGACTCTGGGGTAATACCGTGTTTCTTATTGTATGCCGTCTGAAGGCTTCGCCTCCGGTTTGTCTCATCAATAGCCCTTTGCATGGAACCTGTCATTCGATTTGCGTAAAAGAGCACTGTGCCAAGGACGTTTCTGGCAGCCCTGCCACACGTCTGGATCAGAGAGCGTTCCGAGCGGAGGAAGCCTTCCTTGTCAGCATCTAAAATTGCCACCAGGCTGACCTCTGGCAGATCCAGGCCTTCCCTGAGGAGATTGATCCCAACGAGTACGTCAAAGACCCCCATACGCAGGTCACGAATTATCTCCATCCGCTCCATGGTCTTTATATCAGAGTGAAGATAGCGGACCTGGACACCCAAATTCCCGTAATAATCCGTGAGATCCTCTGCCATTCGTTTTGTCAAGGTGGTCACCAGGACCCTCTCGTTTCGTTCTTCACGTAGCCTGATTTCTTCCAGGAGGTCGTCCACCTGGTGTTCAGCAGGCCTAACCTTTACTGTTGGATCAATAAGTCCTGTCGGTCGGACGATCTGTTCTGCGACGTGACCTTTGGCCACCTCAATCTCATAATCTCCTGGTGTCGCTGACACAAAGATTGCCTGGGGTATCTTCTGGGTGAATTCCTCAAAGTCGAGAGGCCTGTTGTCCAGGGCTGAAGGGAGTCTAAACCCGTATTCCACTAAGGTTTCTTTTCGAGATCGATCCCCGCGGTACATACCTCGCAGTTGAGGAATGCCAATATGGCTTTCGTCAATGAAAAGGAGGTAGTCTTTTGGGAAGTACGCGAGCAAGGTCGGGGGCGGTTCCCCGGGGCCCCTCCCGGTCAGATGGCGCGAGTAGTTTTCAATGCCGTGACAATAACCGAGCTCAAGGATCATCTCCAGGTCAAAATTTGTGCGCTCTTCAATTCTCTGGGCCTCAATCAATTTTTTGGCATCCCTGAAATAATCAATGCGCTCCTTGAGTTCTTCTTTTATCGACTTGAAGGCTTTTTTTAATGTCACCCTTGTGGCCACGTAGTGGCTGGCCGGAAAGATGACCACCTGCTTAAGGGGTCTGAGGACATTCCCCAACAGCGGATCTATCTCATGTATTTGTTCAATGGTGTCGCCAAAGAGCTCAATACGAATGGCTTTTTTATTTTCGTAACTCGGAAAAACCTCTACGCGGTCTCCTCTTACGCGGAAGGTATCGCGATGAAAATCATAATTATTGCGGGTGTATTGCATGGAGACCAGCCGGCCGAGCATTACATCGCGCTCAAACATGTCGCCACGTTTGAGTTCAAGGCACATTTCAAGATAGTCCTCCGGGTCCCCCAGGCCGAAGATACACGATACGCTGGCTACAACAATCACGTCCCGCCGGGTGAGCACAGAACGTGTGGCCGAGTGGCGCAACCTGTCGATCATTTCATTGATCGAGGCGTCTTTTTCTATGTAGGTATCGACTGCTGGCAGGTATGCCTCAGGCTGGTAATAGTCGTAGTAGCTGACAAAATACTCGACTGCATTTTCCGGAAAAATGGTCTTAAACTCGCCATAGAGCTGCCCCGCAAGGGTTTTGTTCGGGGCAATGACCAGTGTGGGTTTTTGGACACGGGCAATGACGTGGGCCATGGTGAAGGTTTTGCCAGAACCGGTCACACCCAAGAGCACCTGGTAGCGTTCGGCCTGTTGGACGCCATTGCTAAGCTTTTCAATTGCCTTGGGCTGGTCGCCATTGGGCGCAAAGCTCGAGCTCAGCTTGAAGGGAGACATTATTTAGCCTTCCAGACTGTCCCTTCAGGCCGATCCTCAAGCACGATGTTCATGGCGGCAAGCTCTCCACGAATCTGATCTGCCCATGCCCAGTTTTTTTGCTGCCGGGCTTGGACGCGCTCAGTGATGAGTCGCTCCACCAATGCCTTGTCAATGGCCTCACGTTCCAGGGTTTTGGCTTTCTTTTGCTCAAAAAAGTATGAAGGCGCTTCTGTGCCAATACCCAGTACGAGTCCGACACGTTTTAGATCTGCCCGGACAGACTCAAGCCTTGCCCGTTTTTTTCCGTTTGTGGCATCGGTCCCCTCATCCATGATCCGGTTCAGTTGCCTCAAAGTGTCAAACACAAGCCCCATGGCTCGTGCCGTGTTAAAATCATCATCCATTGTTTCGCAAAAGTGCTCCCAGAGTTCGCCCTGCTCTTGCTGATTACGGCCTTCAGTGTCCGGGCCTGCGGATTGGGTGATCCTTTCCAAAAAGGCATATATTTTTTCAAGACCGGTTTCAGCCTCGATCATGGCCTGCTCTGTGAAATCAATCGGGCTTCGGTAGTGATTGGAAAGGAGGAAAAGGCGGACCGCCTCTGGGTGATACTGTTTTAGTATGTCTTTGATCATGAGAAAGTTGCCGAGCGATTTTGACATCTTCTCTTGATCGATTTTTACAAAACCGTTGTGCACCCACACGTTCACAAACCGTTCCCCGAAGGCGCCTTCTGATTGGGCAATCTCGTTTTCGTGATGGGGAAATATCAAGTCCTTGCCACCCCCATGTATATCAAGGTGATGACCCAAAAAAAATGCACTCATGGCCGAGCACTCGATGTGCCAGCCAGGACGCCCCTTTCCCCAAGGGCTGTTCCACATCGGCTCTCCGGGCTTGGCCCCTTTCCAGAGCACAAAATCAAAAGGGTTTCGCTTGTTCTCATCTACTGCCACCCTGGCACCAGCCTGCATATCCTCAAGCCTGCGGCCCGAGAGCTTGCCGTAGTCGTTGAAACTCTCCACGGCATAGAAAACGTCGGCTCCAGCTTCGTATGCATGGCCTTTCTCGAGAAGGAGGCGGATCAAATCGATGATCTGGGCAATATAGTCCGTGGCCTTTGGTTCATGAGTGGCCTGCCGCACCTTGAGAGCGCCCATGTCCTCATAGAACTCCTGAATGTATCTTTCTGACAATTCCTTGGTGTCGATGTCCAATTCATTGGCCCGGTTGATGATCTTGTCATCGATGTCCGTAAAGTTGCGCACATACACTACCTCATAGCCTGTTGCACTGAGATAGCGAGCGATCACATCGAATACGACCACAGAACGGGCGTGGCCAATATGACTGGCATCGTAGACTGTTGGTCCGCACACATAGATCTTGACTTTGCCCGGTTCTATAGGCTCAAATCTTTCCTTTTTCTTGGTCAAGGTGTTGTAAATCTTCAACATAGCCAACTCTCGCAAAAAAGCTATTTTTTCTCACGCAAATGACAAGCCAAACGGGTTGTCGCAAAAACGCAAGCAACCACATTATCCACCAGGCTCCTGAATATCCCGGAAAGGTTGTCGTATTCTTTTTGAAGGCTTTCCGTGTCGAGTCTCTCTGTCCTGAGGTCCTTTGATCCCAGCACTGAGCCGTAGCGAGGCTCGTGGCCCATATCGAAGAATGGCATATCCCCAAAGACGTCTCCTTTGGCAAGTGTCAATAATTGCAGATAACCCTTTTGTGTCTGCCGCATCACAAACCCCTTTCCCTCTGTGATGCTAAACATGTCCTCTTTTGAAGAACCCTCTTCCACCATGACATCCTCGTCCCCAGTCAGTCCATCAGCCTCGTCCTTTTCCAGAAATAAGTCCAGAACCCTATCCGTCACTCTTCCTAGCCTGTGATCCAGACTAAGAACCAATCTTTTGAAATCGAATGACAGAAAAGAGTACTCTCTGCAAAGCCGTACAATGTCCAATGACCCAAGACAGACATCTCCATGAGCCATGGCAGTTGCATTTCGAACATGGGCCGTAAATGCAAAAGATGCAAGGCTCCCTATGAAACAACCCTCTCCGAGTTTCAATATAGTCACTGGACCCCTGGAGGTTTCACGCATAACTCTCACTACGCCCTCTAGTATGACCCAAAACCAATCGCCGTAACCTCCCTCGAGAACTATTTTATGTCCATCGCGGTAGTCCTCTTCCTGAATAATATACTTGTAATCTACCAATGGGCCTTTAAGAACCGGCACAGCATTGTTTTTTTCTGCACAAGATAGCTTCTCAAGGGACGGAGGCCCAACCTTCTTGATCACCCCTTCGTCAAGCATTTTCAGCGCATCGAGTATAATCGCCATTCGGCTATTATGGATTACATGTTCCACCTGAATTTTCTGCTGATGAAATTCGAATATCCCTTCAGTCCATCCAAAGATGGCATAAATGGCATTAATACCTTGCAAGGGACCACTCGACGCATTGATGGGATCACCATTGGCAAAATATATAATGCCAGGGGTAGGAACATACTGGCTCGTGATGCGTAACACCCCGGTGCTATTGTTCCCGCCGAGTATCTGCAAAATGTCCGGCAGGCCAATAAAGCTCAGATTTCCTGAAAGTGCTGTTTTGCCACGCATAACGCTTCGAAATTACCAGTTGCCGTACCTTAAAGTCCGTCCTGCACTGCCCATTTCAATTCTTCCTGGAGATGGTGCAATGTCAACTTCAAGCACTCCTTAAGGGTAGCTCCCACACCCTTTCCGTTCACGGCGCTTGCCGGCAAAGAGGGGATCTTGAGCTTGCTGTTCAGGTCTCGCTCCATAACTTCCACAGGCATAATGGGAACACCCTCCTCAGCAAGATCGCGCTTGTTATACTGATAGACCAGGGGGATCTTGAATATATTCTTGTTCTGTTCTGCCAGGTTCTGCTGCAAATCCTTCAAAGACAACATATTTTCTTTGCGGCGGACCTCAAGAGAATCCGCAACAAACACGACGCCATCAACACCCTTGAGAACCAGTTTCCTGGTAGACCCATATCTTATCTGCCCGGGCACTGTGTAAAGTTGAACCTTGACTTCGCAACCTCTGATTTTGCCTAAACCCATGGGGAGAAAATCAAAGAAGAGGGTCCGATCGCCCGTCGTATTAATGGAGACCATCTCGCCTATGGTCTGTTTTCTAAATGCCCTATGAATGTATTCCAGATTGGTCGTTTTCCCGCCCCGCCCTGGACCATAGTAGACAATCCTGCACTCAATTGTCCTGTCTCTAGTATTGAAAATCGCCATAGAATGAACTTAGGGACTTCGCCCTCTCCGAGCTGTAGGATCTACGAGCCGGAAGCCAATTGGAATAATGGAATGTTGGAATGTTGGAATATTGGGTTAAGAGGAAATAAAACAAATTAGAAAAGATTCTTTTCGGCTCTTTATCCCCAGCTTTCCATTGTTCCATCATTCCATTATTCCGGATTGACTTTGCGACGCAGTCAATAAATAACTATAATTTCAATTGGTTGTAGAAATTCCGAGACATCTGGTTATGCACTATCTACTCTTATGTCCAAAACGTAATCCCCTTTTTTGGGACCGGACTTTATCTGTGTCTTTCCGAAAACAATGCCGCTGCCTCTGAAGATGGCTATGGGGGAATAGAACTCCATGTCAGGCAACTGTATTCCAATGGTTAGAGTATCAACCAGCTCTTTCTGTTGAGCGGATACTATTACGGTAATAACATTACCTGATTGGAAGTTGACATCGAACTCCGCGATATTGCCCTTTTGCGGACCATCTTCTAGTTTAAGTTTGACCGCACATATGTCGATAACGTCGTCTTGTTTTTTTTCAGTTTTGGGTATTTGGGAAGGGGCTTCGACCACTTCGGGCAGTTTGGCCTCATGGCCCTGCTTTTCCAAAAGAGTCTGAAGAAATACCCGTATGTTTTCAAGCTGTCTTATTGACAACAAGTCGCCAGAAACCCAATGTCCAAATTCGTTGATCGCTGCATCAGGTGACTTAAGGGACATGTGACATCTAATGATATTCTTGGCTGACACAAGCGGGAAGGTGCCTTCATTTAGCAGACTATGGAACTCTTTCAATGCCCGCTCGTGCTGACCAAATTTGGCCAGGGCCACAGCTCCCTCGACCCTAACGGCCTCCTTGTTGTTGGAAAATGAGAATAATCGCTTGATCAGACCTTGCACGTCCTTAGAGAGCTTGGGTGTCACTTTGTCTTCGGTAATCCTAGCTTGGTCCTTTTCCAAGATCCGGATTTTGTTCTTGATGGCCCCTACTATTTTTTCCTTATTAGAAAATAGTTGGGTTTTTTGAATGAATTGAAGGGCTTGAAGGTACTTTTTTTTTGATTCCGTCAAAAGGCTCTGCGTCCTATAAAGTTCGGCCTCTTTTACCAACGATTTTATGTATTCCTTCTTAGACAATTTGCACCCCGGCCAGGTTCAGCATTAGGCGGAGAACCGCAAAAAAGAAAAACAAATGTGACTATCTTAGCGCGCTTTTGTCTGCAACAACACTAATTATGCGAGTAACAGACTTACATATAGACTTTCACATATTAAATTTCACAGCGTTATCGGTCGTCGGCGTATTACAATACAGCCTCCTCCCTCTGGCCTTGCGAAATTTAATATGTGAAAGTCTATAGCATAACTAACTATGAATTAACTGTCAACTTTTCTGCGAAGTGTGGTCTGTGCCGTGGTCCGGTTAGGAGTTCCAAGTAAGGATGAGTGTTGGTAGTCCCAACGGGGATCGAACCCGTGTCTCTGGCGTGAGAGGCCAGTATCCTGGACCGCTAGACGATGGGACCCCAATGGCTCTGCTGTGGTAAGCCGTTATCAGGTTAACATTGTGTAATATAATGATCTGTACAATGCAGGGTTTATCTTGTCAATTCATTTTCCATGTTTTTCTTGTTTTCAATAAGGGCCTGGACTGGCTTCATGCCCATGGCATCATTTTGCTCGATGGCCTTTAGTACAGACCCGCCGCCCGTGAAAAAATAGTAGAGGGCATCATCAAGTACGGAAAGATAGAGACCCGGGCAAAGGCTCTTGAATTCCTGGAGCGTGTCTCCACCGCCGTAGAACTTTAAAGCGGTGCGGTTTCCGTCGATGGTTCGGTCAAGGGCCTCAGAGCCTTTAGTATAATGGGGTGTGTAGCTCATGACCGCATTGACAAAGATGGTTCGGGCCGATCCGATCACATCGGCTACCCTTTTGTACGTAAACGAACTCGAATCGATGTCCAGGATGTAACCGTACGACTTGCCGGGTACAAGATCCTGGATATTGATTGTTCTATATTCTCCTTCGACTTTTTCTCCTAATGTGTCTGCCTCAACAATATATGGAAGCTCCACGATTTTCTGGTTCTCTTTGTCCATGGAGACCAGTTTTTTGGCCGCTTCGATGTCTTCTTCCGGGACGCCAGCGATCCGAATGTTATACTTTGCACTCAAGTAGGTATTGTAGATGACTCCACCCAGGATGAGATAGTCCACCTTTTTGTAAAGCTCATTCAAAGGGCCTATCTTGGTGTCGTATTTTGCACCGGCTACCACGGCCACAAACGGTCGTTCTGGCTTTAGAACCTTGTCCAGGTGGAGGATCTCTTCTTGCATCAGAAAACCCGCATACGCGGGCAGGTATCTTGTAACGTCGAAAGTAGACACATTCGGCTGCCATGAGCCAAAGGCGTCGTTTACAAAGACGTCTGCAAGCCCTGCCAGTTGACTGGCAAAGGACCCCCTGAGTTCACCGGTCGCCTCTTCTCCTTCAAACCATCTGGTGTTGGGCAAATAAATAGCGCCTATTTTGTGCCGCCTGAGATCTTTGATAGCGAGATTTATGGAGGTGTCAATCCCGACAATACCGCGCTTATTTTCAATCCGGAATGTTGGCACACGGATTTTGGTGTGAAGCTTTCGTTCGATATAGGCGGCAATCGGCTCTGTGGAGCTGCCTGCATCACAAGTTATCTCCCCTGTCTTTTTGTCCCTGGGGCGCCCAACATGGGTCATCAGGATGATGCGCCCACCGCGTTCGACGATGTTATATAGGGTGCCGATTGTCCGATCAATCCTGTAAGGGTCCCGGATGATGCCGTCTTTCACCACATTGTGGTCCACCCGAACCAGCACAACTTTGTCGACCAAGTCCGCATCCTGAATGACAGGGAGGCCGTTTCCGTTGAGTCGATTCTCATTCTGCGCTTTTGTCATGTGTCACCTGCTCGGGGCGTATCCAGAACCTGGGGGATACAACCTCTTGAAATCACTTGCGCCACATTTGTGGAGTACATTAAGTGTCTAAAGTGAACTAAAGTGAGCTAAAGTGCCTAAAATTGAGGTATTCTGCCCGTTTTTAATATGTTGCGCCGGAGGCGCACTGCTTAATCCCGCTAAAGGCGGGACTCACTTTCTTTCTATAAAAAACTGTTTCTTCAAGTCCTTAACTTTAGCTCACTTTAGACACTTTAGGCACTTTAGCTCACTTTCTTTCTTCCAGAAGAATGCGGAAAAGTTGTTGTCTCCCCCCAACTGTTCGATACGCCCATTAGGATGTTACTTGTTATGTGTAACTTTAACTCCCTGCCTTCGTCCCAAGATGAGGTAAACAATCCCCCCAAGGGGAGGCAAGAAGACCACGAAGACTCCCCAAATCGCCTTCTTTTTTATGGAACCAAAATCCCGATGAGCTACGTCCACGATAGCCCAGAATGTTGGGATCAAGGGGAGCAAGCATATAAGAAGCAATGTGCCATGGCTCATATCGGCCTCCCGAAGCATTGTATGGTAATATAGACTTTCACATATTAAATTTCACAGCGTTATCGGTCGTCGGCGTATTACAATACAGCCTCCTCCCTCTGGCCTTGTGAAATTTAATATGTGAAAGTCTATAGAAACCGTCTTCATTGAGATGCCTCGGCCTTGTTTGGTTTGCACTTGACGCCAGGCAAGGAAAGGCGTTCGGCCACTTTGATAATCGTGTCTGCGTAGTATTTGCTGTGATTATAACAGAGCAAGATCCGGAATGCCTCATCCGGGCGCATTCCTGGTCTCCACCCGTGTTTTTTCAGGTAATTGGCTACACTCTCAATGGCATCCATGTGATGGAACAGGTTGATATAGCCGTCATTGTTGCCGTCTTGGCCAAACTCGAGCACACTTGAAGGTACAAACTGAGCAAAGCCCAACGCGCCGGCATACGAACCACGTACGGAAAAAGGATCTGTGTTTTGGGCCGTTACGTATTTCAGGTAAGCTTTGAGTTCACGGTAAGACCAGGCTGACTTTCGAATAGCCCATCTTATAAAATCGTTCTTTGATTCGGTAGTGTTCTTTTTGAGGTGAGTATTCCACAGCATCTCCCGCTTGGCAACTTCATCAAGGGCCGCCAGGCTCGACAGGGTATTGAGAACCCTGCGTTTACCAATGAAAGTGCCCACTCTTGACTCCACGAGCAAGATAGCTGTAACGACCTCACGCTCAACACCGTAGCGTTTCTCGGCTTGCCCCAAGGCTCTTCCGTGTTCCTTCAGATATTCGATTGCCTGGTCAATGGAAGACTGAGTCAAGAAGTTGTCATAGTTCAGGGTGGCTTCGCGATGTGAGAAATAGGCCGCAATACCCTGTTGGTCAAAGGTCACTTCAGGTCTGGAATAGATCGTCTGTACCATGGACATGTCAAATCCGTCCATGATTAGGCGCTGTTGAAGTGTGGCAAACGTGGCGAATCTGCTTGACAGCTCGCCAGGGGCGGGTCCTGCCCACGCAGGCAGCCAGACAGTGCTCAGCGCAGCCATTACCAGCCATCGTAACGCGGTATTCCGACGACTACGCTGGAATGAGGAAGTAGAATTCGTTCCCATGAATTTGTGCTTTGTGGCCAACAACACCCCCATGTACCTCAACCACATTCTTTACAAAGTGAAGCCCGTGACCTGTTCCCTTGACCGACTCCCGTTCAGTCAGGCGAAAACCCTCCTCAAAAATACGGGCAGCGTCTTCCTGGTCTATGGGTGGACCTGAAGAGAAAACGTCGAAGCGCACACCATGGTGGCCGCTTCCGAAAGTGTCTTGTACGAGTGATATCCTGCAATCGATCTTCTTGACAATTTTTCCTGATACGTCAACGATTGATTCAGCATATTTTGTTGCATTTGCAAAAAGGTTGGACACGACCTGTGCTATCAGCCCTTTGTCCACCCTGACTTGGACATGTTCAGCTTTTTTGTGATCCTTAATAATATGGTCAACTGCCATGCCATGTCGGACAAAACGATCTCTGTATAGTTCCAGTTGAGGCAGCACGATGTCTTTACACAGGCAGCAAGGGGTTTTCTTCAAGATATATTCCCCGAACAGAAAATGGTCCGGACGGAACAGGCTTTCTAAGAAAAGACTGGTATGTTTGTGGTGTCGCTCGATCTTTTCCTGATTATTGAACATGGCCCTGTTGATCACGACCATCCCTTCAACCAACTGACTGATCCTGGCATACAGTTTGGGGTTTATGGATTTCACCTCCGCAAGCATGTCATCAAGCTTGCTTTCAGTTTCCTTGTTTGCGTTCAAGTATTTCCTGATCTTTTTGAAGTAATACTGGTAGTGGAGGTTGGGTACAATCACATTGTGCTCTATGTCTGCCATCAAATTGTTGATAAACTTAAGGTGCTGAATGTTCTGTTCGGCAAGGGATTTATTGTAAAGGTTGTACCCTATGCGGTTGACGTATTTCCGGATGAAAAAGAGCCGATCCTCTGTAAGGTGATCTGCATGGGCTACCTCAAACAACCCTATAACGTCTCCTGAGGCATAAGAAAAAAGAGTGCTCGAAGGTGTTTTTTTCCCGTGGATAGGCACTACATAGGCGTGGCCGTGTTCGTAGGGGGCATCTGTGATCTTAACATAATGCGGCACATTGTATTCCGCGCTATCGGGGTGGCTGCTCGCCACTGCTCTTATGACCTCGGTTTTTGGATGGATTATGTACAGATTGCTTTGCAGCCTCAAAAAAACTCTAGGAACCGTAACGCTCACCGAGTATAAACTCTCCAGGCCGTCGTACTCCTGGGCCAGATCAAAAAAGGTATTCAACGCAGCCATTTCAAGCTTTTCAAAATCATAGCCGGCATAATCTTCTTTTTTCTGTTCGATCCGTTTTAGGATAGCGGTAAATCTGTCCATAGGTAGTCTGCTGCGCGTTAAAAGCGTAGAAAATGCCACAGGGCTTACCGGGCGATCTGCCGAAGGCGGACAATACGACCGGTATGTGCCGGTTCATCGGCCTCCGGGGGAATGGCAGGCGTGGGTATCCTGTGCCGATTCCTAGGTATATTACGCTGTTTGGATTTTATTGTCAAACAAAACGTGTTTCATATTGCCTGTTTTGAGAGTCCTTAACAACGACTATACCTCGGAAGGTTGCAAATTGCGTTTTTTTCGGTGAGCAATGAGCATCAAGAGCAAGGCGCGAAGGCGCGGAACATAGACTTTCACATATTAAATTTCACAAGGCCAGAGGGAGGAGGCTGTA
>JAUVJO010000132.1 GCA_030592345.1 Deltaproteobacteria bacterium | reverse complement strand
AGCTCGACCCAAAACGTTTTTTAAGATTTCCCCTCCGCCCTTTTGAAGGATGCGGTTGGCCAGTTCCTTACCGAGCTTTTCGTGTTCGTCCACGGGACCCGTGATCGCTTCACGGATAAGAACAGAGCCATCTACCGCTCCGACCAGCCCGGTCAATTCAATGCGGTCTTTATTAACGTTCGCTTTGGCAGCAATGGGGACCTGGCACCCGCCCTCGAGTCTGCAAAGAAACGCCCGCTCGGTTTCCACGGCCAGGCGCGTCTCCCTGTGGTCCAGGGGGGCTACCAGACGCCTAGAGTCACTGTCTTCTCTTATTTCAATGGAAAGCGCGCCTTGCCCGATGGCAGGAAGCATGATGTCCTCGGAAAGATACTCTGTTATGTGATCTTCCAGGCCCAACCTTTTGACACCGGCGGCAGCCACGATGATGGCATCCAGTCGCTGTGTTTCCAATTTTCGTAATTTTCGTATCCGGGTATCCAGGTTTCCTCTCAAGGGGTGCACATTGATGTCCGGTCTCAAATACCTAACCTGGGCTCCACGCCGGAGGCTGCTGCTGCCGATGCAAGCGCCTTTTGGCAAGTCGTTAAAGGAATGGCTGTTTCTTGAAATCAGCACATCCAAAGGATTTTCCCGTTTGGGCACAGCGCCTATGCAAAGGCCATGCGGGATCTCAGCAGGCATGTCCTTCATGCTGTGGACGGCAAGGTCGATCCTACATTCGAGGAGCGCTGTTTCAATCTCCTTTACAAAGAGACCCTTCCCTCCTACCTGCGCAAGGGGCACATCCGTGATCTTGTCCCCTGTGGTCTTGATTTTGACCAGATCTACCTTGTATTCAGGATAGAGGGCAGAAAGCTGCGAGCGGACCCATTCGGCCTGCCACACCGCAAGAGCGCTTCCACGTGTACCGATCTTAATAGCCATTATTGTCATAAATTATATCAGACAGGATCAACAGGATTTGTGGGATTTTCTTTCGCTCAATACTATGAATGGCTACAAGTACTGCAACTGGTGGCGCTACAAGAGGCGCAAGGCGATGAACTTTTTGAGGTCGAAAGCTCGCCAGGGCTGGAGAAGTCACCCCCGCTTTTGAACCTACAAGACGAAAGGAGCTTCTTAACCTTCTTGCCGTTGCAATCCGGACAAAGGGCTTTCTGGTCTCCCAAGACCAGCACCTCAAAATTTCTATCGCAATCTACACAATGATACTCAAAGATTGGCATTCTATTGTCTCCCTACAAAAGAAGTAACCGTTCACGGGTTCAAAGGTTCGGGGGTTCAAAGGTTATATTCTCATTATCATACGCCATTTTGTAAACGTTTTGTAGAGGAAAACCGACCGCTTCCACATCCCCACAAATCTGGAACATGGCACTTGGCAATGATGTGGCAACACCCTCATTTTTTACGAGAATTCGGGGATCCAATTTCACTCTTTTCCCTAACCCTGAACGTTGAACCCTAAACCTGTGAACGCTTACCAAAAGTATTACGTAGCAATATAAAACGGCATTTCGTGTTTGTCCAGGCCCGCTCAACTGTCAAAGCGGCCAATCTTCTCGCTCACTGCGGCTGCGAGGAGGGGAAACATTATCTCATGGTGGCCGACCAGGGTAAAGCCTCTCCCGCCCTGGCTGGTGGGGCGCTCCACCACGTTTGTCGTTGGCCGATACTGCCGGATAAAGTCCATGTTGACAGTCGTAATGCGCTCAACCTTGTGTCCCATATTCCGAACCAGGGTCAGTGCCTTCAAGAAGACCTCGGGCAGGATCACGGCAGAGCCAACATTCATATAAACACCATCCTCCAGGGCCGCGACCACGGAACAAAAGAGCCTGAAGTCGAGATAACTCGCTTTGCCTGTTGCCTCAGGGTCAAACCCGGGATGGATGTGAATAATGTCCGTTCCGATGGCCACATGCACGGTCGCAGGGATCTCAAGCCGTGCAGCGGTTGCAAGGATGCTCTCTTTTTCAAAAGGCAGATTCTCTTCAATAATGGCACGGCCCACGGCCCCACCGAGTCCTAAGCCCTCATTTCCCGCCTTAAGAACGGCACGATTCAAAAAACCCGCGGTTTCCTCTGCCATACCAAAAGCGCCGTGCTCCAGCCCTTCCAGGACATCTTCAGAGGTCCTTCCGATCATGGCCACCTCAAGGTCGTGTATGATGCCGGCTCCGTTCATGGCAATAGCCGTGATAACGCCCTGCTCCATCAAGTCAACCACAACAGGGTTGAGACCCACCTTGATCACATGCGCACCCATGGCCATGACCACATTCTTGCCTGCCTTTCGTGCCTTTGCCGTGGCTGAGACGACTGCCTTAAAATCCTTGGCAGCCAGGATATCCGGGAGCCGCTCCAAAAAATCTTCCAGAGTCCCGCCTGGTTTCCATGGACGAGCAAAATCCACCCGATCCACCTTGCTCTTCCGGGATGCAAGGGGATAGGTCTTTAAGGGGATACTGTCTATGGGTTTAAAGGGCATATACATTTATACAGTGATGAACGTCGAACATCGAACATCGAACGTCCAACGTCGAATGAAAAACGAATATACAATACCAAAATTTCAACGGAATTGTTTTGAAGGTCGAACATCCAACATCGAATGAAAAACGAATATACAATACCGAACATTCAACGGAATTGTTTTGAAAGATGAACGTCGATGTTCATCTTCATAAGTCTGTTTCTTTATCTTTTCCCATTCACCATTCGATGTTGGACGTTCGATGTTCGATGTTCATTTTTTTCAGTAGTCCATCCGGTGCAAAAATAACTTAGCGCTTATGGGGCTCTGCCCCTAACCGCCCATAAAATTTTCAGGAAAAAGTATCCGTTCCACGAGTTCGCACACAATATGTCCTGCTGTAATGTGTGCCTCCTGGATACGTGGAGTTGCCCGGGAATCGACAATCAAGGCAAGGTCGCAGCAACGAGCCAGTTCGCCCCCGCCACAGCCTGTCAAGGCCAATGTGTAAACGCCAATGTCGCGAGCCGTTTCCATAGCAAGAATAACATTCTTCGAGTTGCCGCTGGTACTGATTCCCCAGGCAATATCATCTTTTTTGCCAAAGGCCATGACCTGCTTGGAAAAGACCTCGTTAAAAGAATAGTCATTCGAAATACTGGTCAACACAGAGGTGTCGGTGGTAAGTGCCAGGGCCGGGAGCGGCTTACGCTCCACGGCAAAGCGATTCACGAATTCTGCCGCAATGTGCTGGGCGTCAGCAGCGCTTCCTCCGTTTCCGAAGATGAGCACTTTATGGCCGGCAGCAAAACAGGTAGCCAGTTGTTGGGCTGCTGTCAGGAGCCTGTCTATGTTTTCCTTGATAAAACGCTCTTTTACTCGGATGCTTTCTTCTAATGTTTTTAGAACAACATCTTTCATGAGAATTCCATAGATTCAAGGTGCAAGGATTTGTCGACAGCCTCCTATAGGCTTTAAGATAATGATTTTGGAAAGGCCAGAGGGAGGAAGGCGTACTCGTCGTACGTTGACGACCGATAACGCATCCAAAATCTTTATCTTAAAGCCTATACTCCACTCCATCATTCCGTGCCAACGGCGGGCGCGCCCATTGCGCTTTCTGCCTCGTGCAGGAGTTCGCTGCAATCCTCTCCAAGCTGAGATGCCAACTTGA
The DNA here is from genome assembly GCA_030592345.1 of Deltaproteobacteria bacterium. Lineage (GTDB taxonomy): Bacteria > Desulfobacterota > Desulfobacteria > Desulfobacterales. Next base: position 4,529 of record JAUVJO010000132.1, on the reverse strand, counting down.
ACTGCTCAACGGCTTTTTCATACTCCTTGTTCTTTAAGTAAAGCTTGCCCAGTCGCAACCGGTAAAGCCCATTTTCCGGATCAATCGCTGTGCTTTCTTGACACAAGACAACGGCGATTTTGAGATTTTCGCCCAAAGTGCCATAAAGATGACCAAGGGCACTCAAGCTGTTTGCGTCGGTCGGGAGCCGTTTAATGGCTTTTTCATACGCCTTGACCGCATCCGGAAGCACCCCTTTTCCCATGTAACAATCCCCCAGGACACGGAATACGCGTGCACCTTTGGGCATCTTCTGTGCTGCTTTTTCAAGATACTCAAGGGCAATATCGGTTTGACCCGTCTCCAGATAGCACATACCGATCTCGCAGGCCACCTCCGGTTTCTCTCCATCAATGCCGTGGGCCTCAAGAAAGAGGCCAAGTGCTTTCTCCTGGTCGCCTTGTTTAAGGTGGGCCAGCCCGAGGTTGTAAGTAGCCATTACATCTTCCGGGTCGAGCCCGATGGCTATTTCGAATGCATCAATGGCAAGCTCCATTTTGCCCTGCACTCCATAGCAAACGCCAAGGCTATTATGGACATTCACGTTTTGCGGATCTAGAGCCACGGCCTTCTTGAACTCCTCAATCGCCCCATCAATGTCTCCGTACTGATAGAGCTTGTCAGCACTGATATTCAAGCTCACTGCGTCAAATGGTGTCACAGCGTTCGGCCCGAAAAAAGCGGCATGATCCAGGGCCTTTTTGGCATTGGAAAGTACTGTCATTTTTTCAAAAGGCCAAAAAGGGTAAACAGCTATGCCAATCGATACGGTCTCCTCGCCTGGATGAGCAAGGCGCTCCTGGAGCTCTCTTGCCAACTCATCAGCGGCGGCCTCGTCCATGTCCGGACAAAAAGAGGCAAACAGGTCATGGTCGAGTCGGCCCCACTTCCCGCGATGGGTGTTGCTCGCCTCGTCTATGATCCGTGCCAGCTTCACGACTACGCTTGATGCAATATCTTCCCCAAAACGTTTTTGCGTCCTGTCAAGATCGTCAATGCGGATAACAACCACAGCAAAAGAGGCACTGTTTGCTGCACTCGACTCAAACAGATCCTGGAACTGCTCACCCACAGGCATCCGGGGAAAAGCATCTTTCAGGATGTTCGCTCCAATCCAAGGTTGATCCATTCTACTGCTCCGCCATGATTTTTTCAAATGTCGAGGCAATGGTGGGGATCTCTTCATGCTGGACGGTTCTAAGATCCATGATAAATAGATCGTTTTCAATACGGCCGATAACAGGTGGGGCTGCTTCCCGCATAGCACGGTCAAGACTGTTTGCTGACAGGCCATCTATCCTGACACCCACGCACCTGGTGGGAAGTTCCTGCAGCGGGAGGGCTCCTCCGCCAACACACGATGAACTGCTTATCAACATGGCTTCCAGTCGATTGATTCCCAGTTTTCTTAATTGATTCAAGAGCTGTTTAGCCTTGGTCGAGATGACCTTGACAGGCATGGTAAGCATGCGGAGTGTTGGGATAGCGGTGATGGCTCGCGATTCATCTCGATACAGGTGCAGCGTGGCTTCCAGGGCTGCCAGGGTCATCTTGTCGATCCTCAGCGCCCGGTTAATCGGGTTTTTCTTGATACCCTCTATTGTATCTTCTCTACCCGCAATGATTCCTGCCTGCGGCCCGCCCAGCATCTTGTCCCCGCTGAAGGTAACCACATCAGCGCCCGCAGCCACCGTTTCCTGAACCGTGGGTTCCTTGAGGAGGCCGTATTTTGAAAAATCGATAAAGTTGCCACTACCGAGATCTTTCATGACACGAATATGATACTTGGCCCCAAGGGCTACCAGATCCTTTAAAGAAACATCGGCAGTAAACCCAACCATGCTGTAATTGCTGGTATGGACCTTGAGCAATAAGGCTGTCTCGTTGCTGATTGCCCCTTCATAGTCTGACATATGAGTCCGGTTGGTCGTGCCGACCTCCACAAGCTTAGCACCGCTTCGGGCCATCACGTCCGGTATGCGAAACGAGCCACCAATTTCCACCAGTTCGCCCCTTGAGACAATCACCTCTTTTCCTCTTGCCAGGGTTTCAAGAGAGAGAAAGACCGCTCCGGCGTTGTTGTTCACCACCATGGCAGCTTCAGCGCCACTCATCTCGCACAAGACGCCTTCAACGTTGCTATATCTGGAACCCCTGACACCTTTTTCAAGGTCGAACTCGAGGTTCGAATACTGGCTCGAAATTTCGGCTACATGTCTTGCTACGCCTTCGGGTAACAAAGAACGGCCAAGGTTGGTGTGAACGACAACACCTGTTGCATTGATGACGCGCTTTAGTTTGAAGCCCATAGCTTTCTTCACAGCTTGCTCGGTGAGATGCAAGAGCTGACTGTCGGAAAACAGGGCGTCATCCAGGGCGTCATCTGCAGCAAGAATCATCGAGCGGAGCTGGCCTAATGCACTCCGGACACCCTGCACGACCACAGGCCGAGGGACCTCTTGCGCGGGAGGCCGTTCCTCCCACAGGTTAAGGACGTAATCCACACCCGGAAGTCTGCGCAACAGGGCCTGCTGTTCTGGATTCAAACGTTTCCTCCCTTTGAATATCGTCGAAGTTTCTATTTTTGGGCTTCATATCATATTTGGGTCAAACTTGCCAGAGCAAAGGCGACAGGTAAGCGTTCAAACGACTTGCGCCGCATTTGTGTAGTACATTAAGTGCCTAAAGTGAACTTAAGTGAGTCCCGCTTTTAGCGGGATTGAGGTATTCTGCCTATTTTTAATATGTTGAGCTGGAGGCTCACTGCTTAATCCCGCTAAAGGCGGGACTCACTTTCTTTCTATAAAAAACTGTTTCTTCAAGTCCTTAACTTTAGCTCACTTTAGACATTTCAGGCACTTTAGCTCACTTTCTTTCTTCCAGAAGGATGCGGAAGAATTTTTGTCTCCCCCCCCAACTTTTTGATACGCCCAGTGCAACACCTTGACGTTTGATACCTATACGGATAGAGATCATGGTGTTGCGGATTGCGGATTGCGGATTGCGGATTGCGGATTGCGGTTGGTCATTTTTTTATGCAATTTAAGCTGGTTATCCGTTGGGGGTAGATTTAGTTAACATGATCGATCTCATGGTCGTTGTCGGATATTTTTCAGTGATGCTCTTTGTGGGCTGGCGCAGCCGCCGTCAATCTGCGGAATCCTACTGGGTGGCGGAACGCAGATACAGTACAGGCAGGGTGGCCGCCTCCCTTGTGGCAACCATCTTTGGGGCGTCTTCCACCATGGGCATCATCGGCCTTGGCTATAGCCGCGGCTTGACCGGTGCCTGGTGGTCATTGATCGGAGGCATTGCCCTGATCCCCTTTGCCTTCCTTTTGGCAGGGCGCGTCAGGTCACTCAACGTATATACGCTTCCGGATATCCTGAAAAAGGCATATGGTCAAAGGGTGGCTGTTGTTGCAGGTGTCCTGATTGCCGCAGCCTGGTGTGGGGTCATAGCCGCACAGCTCATCGCCGGGGGGAGACTGTTGAGTGGTATTTTCTCTATTGAGTTCCAGTGTGCCCTGGCTATTGTGGCGATTGTCTTTGTCCTCTATACCTTCTGGGGGGGTCAACTTTCAGTCATCAGGACCGACTCGTGGCAGTTGGTCCTTTTTGTGGGCGGGCTTTTTGTTTCGCTCGCCTTCCTGGTTTTTTCCCGGGACATTGGCGCTACCTTATGGCAGAACATACCCAAGGGGCTCCTGCGCTTTCCGGTCTCTAATGACTTTGGCTGGTATGAAGTCCTGGTTTTCTATCCTCTTATTGTGGGGCTTCCTTACCTTGTGGGGCCGGATATCTATTCGCGCGTGCTGTGCGCGAAAAACAACCTTGCGGCCCGAAGATCTGCCCTGTTTGCTGCTCTGGTGGTCATACCCATTTCTTTCTTCCTCGCCTTTTTTGGGCTGTTAGCCCACGCCAAATTTCCGGGCATCGCGCCCGAGGCCGCGCTGCCGAAAACCTTGAGCGTACTCATACCGGTGGGGCTCAAAGGGTTAATTGTAGCCGGCTTTCTAGGAGCGATCATGTCTTCTGCCGACACCTGCCTGATATCTGCTTCTACTATCCTTTCCCTGAACGTGATCGGTCCTTTTCGGCGGGTTTCAAAGAGTGACCACCTGAAAATTACAAAGGCAGCTCTTCTGGTTGTCGGGGGTGCTGCCTGGTTGATTGCGAGCCAGCAGCAGGGGATCATTTCCTCGCTGCTTTTAGGATATACCATCTTTGTGGGTGGCGTTGTAGTTCCAACCCTGGCAAGCTTTTGCCAGAAGCGACTGAAGATTACATCAAGTGGGGCCCTCTTTGCGATTGCAGTTGGAGGAAGCTCTGCCGTTCTGGGCAAAATCTACGGCGGTGCGCCCATGAAGGCCATCGTGACAAAGGCCGGTGAGTCTCTTTTGCAGGTTGTCTTGGGTCCTCAGTACCTGAGCATCCTGCCTATTGTTCTGTCTCTGGTAGTTATGGTAGGCGTGAGCCGGATTAGGCGTT
>JAUVJO010000435.1 GCA_030592345.1 Deltaproteobacteria bacterium | reverse complement strand
GATGGAGATTAACCCTATTTCCTTAAGCCTTGTTCCTTAAGATTTTGCGATTGTTTAACCTTCCTTGTTATTGATAATTCAATTCGACTCATTTAAATTATTTTTGCAATATTCCCGATCCCCTTGCCGTTCTAAGCAACTATCCGTCTTGCAAATTTAATTCATGTGATTGATAAAGATTTAGGTAGTCCCTACAAAGCAATGCAGGTTTAGAAATACCGCCCTGTCTTGCTTTGCGAACACCTGATTTTTCGCTATGTGCTGCCAGAAGCTATGATATATAACTTGTTGAAATTATTGACCCGCACTGTTTTGTAGGGACTATCCGTAATCACATATTTTTTTACTTCACCCCAGGATCTGTTTTTGGCGAAATCCCGGCGCTCGCACTTCAAAAAGGGGCCGGCCTGGCTGCAAAATGGCGAGTTCCAAAGCGGCAGCGGCTCGCTGGCGCTGGAAACCTTTTCTAAGGGCTTCCTGCAGATGTTCAAGGGATATGGGTTGACCCAAGAGATATCGAGTGCCGTTTCGAAATGCAGCTTTATTCTTCGCCCACCATTCAGCGATTAATTTGGGCTCTGGCCATGGCAAATCTTCATCAGGGTCCATCTCTACGTCTTCATTTTCAGGCTCTTCTGTCGGACCAGCTTCAAAGTTTTCAGGCCACTCACCCTCAAGATCCTCATAAGCAATATCGACCCCGGTAATCATGGTGAAGGCCTCTCCCGCAACACGAGCAAGTTCCGGCACTTCAATATGCTCAATAATCCACGGAATGCGTACCGGATCCCCGGCAACTCCCGCTCCGATCAGCGTATAGCGAAGCCAGTCAGGTTGCTGAGACATTTCTTTCAGCCAGTTTTGCGTGCTGGTATTGTCCATAACCCGCAAAGTAAGGTTTAAGGCGCTTTCCAGGAAGGGTGACTCTAATGTGGCAAAGGTTTTGAGAAACTCCAGTGCCTCACCTCTGTCTCCTAACAAAACCGCCGACCAACCAGCCCAGAATTGGCAATCCTTGTCCTTGGCAGCAAGCTGATTTTTTAGCATAGGGAGCAGATCAATACGACCCAGCTCGCCTACCGCGCGAATAGCAAGCGCTTTAAGAAAAGTGTCTTCATCATTTAAAGCGTCAACAAATATTGAGCCGGGATCCTGGCGATGCACGGCAGAGGCCGCTATACCGATCCGACGCAATTCAGGTGTTAATGATCGGAGCAACTGGTCAATATGCTCTTTCACCTGATCGAAACGCAGCCAGCCCAATGCGGAAATAAGTCCCCGCGATAATTCCGGATCTGTGACCGCAACTTCCAGCACCATTTTGATGCGCTGATCTTGTCCGCTCTCAAAGGCCAGGATTGCAGCGGCAAACACTTCCCCGGGTTCCTCCTGTGTCAGCGCATCCGCACAGAAACTCCACCCAGCTTCTCCGGCAACTCGCAATCCATCTATGTGGGCTTCCACACGTTCATCCAGGTCTGCCAGGTCATTCAGGGAATAGTGCGGTTCTTGGACAGCAGCATCCCGGAGAAGCCATAAAAAGGCAGCCTCCTCAGCGTGTTGTTCAACAATATTTTCGATTACTGCAATATTTGTCAGGTTCATTCTTTACAAGTTTTCGTTTGCCGTCATAGCATACATATTGTTTATAAAGTGTGCTGTTTCCACGATAGTCCTCAAAATT
>JAUVJO010000365.1 GCA_030592345.1 Deltaproteobacteria bacterium | reverse complement strand
TTTGCAAATTTTTCACCTCGCTTGATGGCCTGAAGGAGATATCCATACAGTATTGATTTGCTTGCCCCGTTAAATCTAAATGGCATAATCTGACAATATGGAAGGGCCGGGAATTAAGGCAAGGTTCTGCATGGTATTTTGAAACATGATGATTATTTAACTGGGGTATCGGTTCTGGTAAAGATAACCGTGCCACCGATTAACTCGGATTATGCACTGCAAATACCGAAAAAGGAAATTGCATAACCATAAGAACTTTTCGCATCAGATCCCCAAGGGGTCTATTACTTGTGCGGATAAGCAACACCTGCAGCCAGTCAAAGAAAGATTCTTTTCAAGTCGACCAAGAAAATCATTCCGGTCGCAGTCGTCAAGAAAAATATCTTGGCGATTCAAACCCCTGGTGATGACATGATGAATCGCACCGGGCATATTGAGTCGTCTGTGTCGAGGCATGCCGCTATGATAACAACTCGCCAAATCAACGTCCGTCCCCCAAATCCAAATCCCAAATCCCAGGGACGAAGCCAGGAGTGACGTGATCGAGTATATTGAAATGTTTTATAACAGTCATCGCCTCCATTCGTCTTCGGGTTACAAAAACCCAAATGGTTTTAAAGGAAATTTACCCTGGCAAAAGTTGCTTAACTGGGTGTCAGTTTTTACTTGACCAGGCCACTACGTTCCATTATTTAGCGGTAACGGTTGCGTCGTTGCTGAAGTTGTGGGCCCAGGAAATTGTTCTATATATTTGATCAAAACCACTACAACAAGGAGGAGAGCAAAATGAAACGAACACTGATTGTCTTGATGACGTTAGGTATGATGTCGCTGTTTTTCACCAATGCAGCCGCGGATGAGAACCTAGTTCAGTCAGTAGCCAAGGGTTGCAAGGTGGAACTTGAGAAGTACTGTGCGAACGTGACACCGGGAGAGGGCCGTATTTTGGCGTGCCTTTATGCACACGGCGACAAGCTGTCACCGAAATGTGAGTATGCACTCTATGACGCCGCTGTTCAGCTTGAGAGAGCAGTCGCAGCCCTCAGCTACGTTGCGAACGAGTGTGATGAGGATTTGGACAAGTATTGTAGTGCTGTTGCGCCCGGTGAAGGACGTCTGCTCGACTGCCTCAATAAGAAGAGCAATCAATTGACCAAGCGTTGTAAACAGGCTCTAAAAGACGTGGGTTTAAAGTAAGCCCTTTAGTACCTATTTGTTCAAATCACATCATGTTTGCGCATGATTTATGCCATACCCAGATTGAACGGAATATGTCAATGAAAATGAGACACCTTTTGTTCAAAATTAGAGTACATTTGACTCACTCGTCAGGTTCTTAGGTATCCCCTTGTTTTTCCGGACGCTTCGCGCCCGGAACAATTGCCGCGGATTGCCATCCGCTGGGTGCTCGGCGCTCCGCGCCTCACAACCAGCGGCTGCAGCCGACTGCGCACGCAGGCAAACTTGCCTGCGTGCTCGCGGCTGATCCGCGGCGATTAACCATAAAATGTACCCCCCTCAATCCCCCCGTCGGATTTGAGGGACCCCTAATCTCTTTCTTTAATTGACAAAACTGCTCAAGCCTGATAATTTTTCTGTCATTCACAGTGAAGCCTCCTGTTTGAGATTTTATTTGGTTGGTACCTATATATATCTTAACAGGAGGTTTCTTTTTTGGTAGTCTATTTCTTTTATGATAGATATGATATACTTTGAGGTATATTCTCTATCTGATTTAATATATAACGGAGTTAGCTTAATAGTTTAACATCATTCTCTGTAACTTCTCAATAAGTTGGGGTGGATTACTTTTTGCGACTATTCACTGGATTCCTGCCTTCGCAGGAATGACGGGCAGTTACATCCAAACGTCATTCCGGCGAAAGCCGGAATCCAGACATTTTCCCCTGAGTTATTGAGAAGTTACCATTCTCTTTTGCAAATTTTTCACCTCGCTTAATGGCCTGCAGGACTGAAGGCCGGGATATACCGAAATACCGGGCCAATTCCTTCCAAAAACCCCAACTACCTGCGCTTCGTCTCAGACCACCACCGGTCAAATCTTCACGTCTCCCCATATTGAAACCATCTTCAATGAACTCCCTATACCGCCTCATAGCTTCCCGCTTCCTTAAACCAAAAAGGGAAGGTATTTCAACCAGATCCTGCCAGGTCCTTCGCCTGCAACCAACCAAAACACTGTGCCCCGACCACCGGTACCGGTCAAGCTAACCCCATAAATTCACAAATTCCCGTTCCCCAAATTCCGGGAAGCTCACCTGACCGAAAACGCTTCAGCGTTTTTCGGTTAGGTGAAGCGCTGGGTTCTGCCCCCTCTCTCTTCCTTCTCGGATGATGGCAACGATCTCTTGCGTTGAGATATCTGCCTTAATAGAGGGAACGTCCAACGGCGAAGAAGGCATCTGTTCTGGAACCAGCGCGAAAGTTCGTCCGTCTTTCCGGCGAATCAGGATCTTGCCTGTAGATTCGGCCTCTTTCAGGACACTGGCAAACTTTTGTCGGGCTTCTGAATAAGTGTAAACCTGCATTTTAAACCTCCCAAGTGGTTACGTTGAGATTCTTTGCAGCCCTCTTCAGCTTTTGATCCAACGTCAGTAAGGGGGCATTATGTCTAATGGCACAATCCAAGAAATAGGCGTCATGTGCGTACATGTTGGTCTGGTGGGCGAGTATCAAAGCATGGGCAAAGTCTGGATTGGCGTAACGAACTGGGATACTTTCGAAAATCGCAAGTCCTTTAAGGGCTTCATCAATCGACAACCTGTCTTGCTTCAACATTGAGGAAAAGGCATTGCCCACCTCCCACGGAATAGATCCAGGGCCGATCAGCGTATTCCCAGCAGTCAAATCTACAATCCGGTCTCGTTCTGGCTCACCAACAATGACAGCGACCAAGGCTGAAGTATCAATCACAACGTTCACGACTACCTCCAGAAATCATATTGCTGACAATTGTACAACAATCATACGATTTATCAAGAGGCAGAACATGGGTTGCCGGGTAACCGGCAACCCTACCGCGACCAAATTACATGAATTAGTGGGATACGTGGACCTTGTTTTTCTGCTTTTTTAACCTTATCAAGCCTGCCTCAATTCTTATGAAATCCTCGCTTTTCCTGTCGTATTGGCCCAGGTCGATCTTAAATCTCTCAGCCATTTCCAGTACCACTGGCAAGGGATCGGGGTCGCATTTTTCCCAGACCGGCCTTAATTCCCTAAGAAATATATTGGCAGTTACAGGACCTACGCCATAAAGGCCTGTTAATTTGCTTTCAAGGTCTCTGCTATTTTGTGCCTCTTCGTGCAGATTTTTCAGGCTCCCATGATATTTTACCAGGATCGCATGGCAGTTTCTCAGGACCTTGGTAGAGGTCTTCCCGTCATAACGGACGTATCCGCCCTCCCGCATGATCGGACTTACCAGGAAATCCCAGCCGCTCTCTAATATGGTTTTGGGCT
>JAUVJO010000381.1 GCA_030592345.1 Deltaproteobacteria bacterium | reverse complement strand
CCACAAATGACACTTTTTCGCCGGCCATGAACATCAATAGCCGTGTTGCTCAGGCTTGCAATAGCCAGCTATAGACTTCCACATATTAAATTTCACAGCGTTATCGGTCGTCGGCGTATTACAATACAACCTCCTCCCTCTGGCCTTGTGAAATTTCATATGTGAAAGTCTATATTCCGCGCCTTCGCGCCTTGCTCTTGATGCTCATGACTCACCGAGAAAAACGCAATTTGTGACCTTCCGAGGTATAATCAGAATTGCTGGTTGGACTCCTGTGGGGTTGACTTTTCGGCATTCATATTGTACGTAATGAAATTCATTTATGATAATTAGTGGTGACAGGACTCTCCAATGCGGACCAAGGACAATAAAAAGGGGCCCGTCGGAGTTTGTTGGATCACATACGTGCGAATTTCGAGACGAAAGCTGGTGGAGCTGTTGAGTTCGTGATGCAGAAAACAAAAATGGCCCTCACGTACAGCCGGTCGCCCTTAGGGCTGGGTCAGAAATAAGTTGGTAGAATTGGCGCTCAGATTTGGGTCATATTTGACTGATCTGATTGAGCAAAACCACAGGAATAGCAGGCTCTTTCGAGGATTTTGTGAATGAAGATCAGTCGAAGATGGCCTGAAGCTGTGATGCCAAAATGCCAAGTTATTTTTGACCCAGCCCTTACATTCATATGAGCAAACAAGAGAAAAAAACGACTGAGGAGGTCATACGGGTCGTCTGTCCGAACTGTAATGCCCGTTACAACGTTGCCTCGGATACCAGGGATAGAATCCCCAAAGGCACAAGGGCTACGGCCATATGCAAAAAATGCAGCGGCCAAATTGTGATAGAATCAAACCCAAACTCAATAGAGATACCCAAAGGCGCACTGACGATGCCGATTAAGTACACTGTGAGCAAGACTATTGACGTTACTCATGATACCCTTCGCGATAACAGGCTAGTGGCTTTCTTTGATGATTCGCCTATTGCAGAGCAATACAAGATATTGAGGACACAAATTTTGTGCAAAACCGGGAAAGAGCGCCTAAATACCTTATTGGTTACCAGCGCGGGGGATAGTGAAGGGAAATCTCTGACAGCAGCCAATCTGGCTATCAGTATAGCCAAAGAAGTCGAGCATACTGTTCTTCTGGTAGATGCTGACATGAAAAAACCTTCTCTACACCGATTGTTCGGAATCGAGCCTGCCGTTGGTCTATCGGAGTATCTTCTAGGCAACGCGTCGCTTTCCGATCTTTTTGTTAATCCCGGCATTGATAAGCTAATTATGCTTCTCGGTCGTCACAAGGCTACCAACTCTGCTGAGATCATAGGATCTCCGGCAATGAAGAACTTGATCCATGAAATAAAACATCGTTATCAGGATCGCTACATTATATTTGACGCTCCGCCAGTTATAGGCAGCGCCGACACTCTGATTCTGTCACAATATGTGGATGGTGTCATATTGGTCGCGGCATATGACGAGACCCCGAAAGCACAAATCGAAAAGGCATTGGAACTCTTAGAAGCAACTAATTTGCTTGGCACTGTTATCAACAAGGCCCCTGTTGCAAAGAATTTATACAACTAAGTTTAGAGATTCTTCCCTTCGGTCGAAATGATACAAACAGGCGTTTCCGTCCGGACACTAACTCCTGGAGTGACCGGGGATCTCGTAGGTGGTGCAGGTCCCGGAAGAGCATTGCCTCGATTCGACCGTGGGGCCTCGCGATTCCCCTTTGCTAAAACCCATAGCATAAGTGGTCGAGCTCAATACCCGTTCAAAATCCTCGGCTCCACAGTGGGGGCACTTCATTTCAAGCTCGTCCTCGTCCTTGAACTTGAGAAATTCGAAGACGTCATTGCATTTCAGACACCGAAACTCATATATTGGCATGGTCATTCTCCTTTCATCGGAACGAAATCTATACAAAATTTGGGAGACAGTCGCAATTCTTTTATGGGCTGAGACAGACAAATCAAGCTTTTCATTGACCGTGCAAACCGAATATCCTATTTTGTTAGGTAAAAGACTTTTGGCCTTACATCCTAGTGCCTGTTGTTGCGCCACCAAACCCCAGGCTAAAATCCCTTACAACTTGATGTCGTAGCGGGCAATCTTGTTGAGCAGTCCCTGGCGTGTCAGGCCAAGCAAACGGGCTGCCTCGGAACGGTTGCCATGTGTCTTTTGTAAGGTTTCAAAGACTATTCGTTGCTCGATCCGCTCGGTCCTCCTCTTTAGTGACATCTCTGGCTCCTCTATTAGCAAACTCTCTTCTGATAAGGCACTGATTTTTGCTGACAGATACTCTTCGCTGATCTCCCCCTTCCTTCCTGCCAATGTCATGGCCCGTTCAATTTCATTCTCAAGCTCTCGCACATTGCCCGGCCAATCATACCGCGAGAGAAGATCCAATGCCTGGGGCGTCAATCGAGGAGCAGACCTTTTTAGCTTCTTGGCAAACTTCCTGAGAAAGTGAGCAGCCAGTATTGGAATATCCTCTCTTCTTTCCCTCAAGGGTGGCAAGGTGACCGGGAATACATTGATACGATAAAAAAGATCCTCGCGGAAATTTTGCTTTCTCACCTCTTCTTCAAGGTTTCGATTCGTGGAAGAAATGAGCCGCACATTTATTTTGAGGTGATGGCTGCTACCAACTGGCCTGAGCTGCCCATCCTGAAGGACCCTGAGTAGTTTCACTTGCATGGCAGGAGACATCTCTCCAATCTCATCCAGAAAGACAGTCCCCCCGTCAGCCAGCTCAAAAAGCCCCTTCTTATCTGCAATAGCACCGGTGAAAGCGCCCCTGACATGACCAAAGAGCTCGCTTTCCAAAAGGTTTTCGGACAGCGCGGCGCAGTTTTCCACAACAAAGGGCTTGTCCTTTAAGGGACCTGTATAATGGATGACCTTGGCAATGAGTTCTTTCCCCGTACCTGTCTCTCCCTGTATCAGCACAGAGGTAGTTGTATCCATAACCTTATCCAGAAGGACAAAGAGCCGACGCATCGCAGGACTCGAACCGATGACTCCCTGGAGGTTGAAACGGGCCTGGGCCTCTGACTTGAGCATACGATTCTCCTGCTCAAGAGAGCTGGCATATTG
>JAUVJO010000135.1 GCA_030592345.1 Deltaproteobacteria bacterium | reverse complement strand
TGCGGAGCGCGGAGTGCGGAATGCGGAGTGCGGAATGTTCAAGTTTTCATTTTTCATTTCCTGATCTCCTGTGTCCCATTTTATTTCTGGACTTAGTTCGCTTCGCTCACAATTGGAATAATGAAATGTTGGAATAGTGGGTTCAAAAGGTGTTCGTTCTTATTTCTGTTTTTCGCATTATCCCAGCATTCCAGTAATCCCAGCATTCCAGTATCCCAGCATCCCAGCATCCCAGCATCCCAGCATCCCGGCATCCCAGCATCCCGGCATCCCGGATTGACTTTGCAACACAGCCAATAAATAACTATAATTTCAATTGGTTGCAAAAATTCCGAGACGTCAAATTGTTCCTTTGTCCGTTGTTTCAAAACCTCCCCTGCCACCAGTAGAAACCTTTTCATCCCCATTGCGTCTGTCGGCTTGAGGACATCCCCGCATTGCGTAGCTTTCCCATTCAACCCATTCCGCAATCCGAAGTCCGCATTCCGAATTGAGTTCATTCCGCATTCCGCATTCCGCATTCAACTCACTCCTACAACACCTTCCTTATAATCTTTGCAAGATTCAGCATCACGAGAGGCTTCATGGCGAATCCCCGGATACCCATGGCCATGGCCTTCTCTTCCGAAATACGTTCGCTGTACCCGGTGCAAAGGATTATCGGGATATCGGGGCGTATCTTAATCATTTCTTTGGCCAGCTTATCACCCGTCATATTCGGCATGGTCATATCGGTAATCACCACGTCAAATCTGTCATGTTTTACCCGGAATAGCTCCAGGGCCTCTACGCTGCTCGTCCTTGAAACAACGTCATAACCCAATACCCCCAGCATCTGTTTGCCCATATCTGCCATGGCCTGTTCATCGTCAACGAAAAGGATACGCTCGTCGCCAGTCGGAAGGGGTTCTATCTCTTTTGGCTCTTTTGCCACCTGCCTTTTGATGGCCGGGAGATAGACGTGAATCGTCGTACCCTTTCCCACCTCGCTTTCAACAGTGATTGTTCCAGCAAATTTCCTCACTATCCCGTGGACCACGGCCAATCCCAGCCCGGTACCCCGGCCTATTTCCCTGGTTGTAAAATACGGGTCAAAGATCTTATCCAGGTTTTCCGGGGCAATGCCACATCCCGTATCTCTTACCGAAAGGTCTACATATGATCCGGGCTCCGGTTCGATTTCGGATTTCGGATTTCGGAATGTGGAATGTTCTTTATCCTCCCCCAATTCCACACTCCGCACTCCAAAATCCGCATTCCGAAGCCTTACCTCCAGGACACCCCCCTTATCATTCATGGCATGGCTGGCATTAGCACAAAGGTTCATCAACACCTGGTGTATTTGTGTTGCATCCCCAAAAACCATGTTTGCGGAAGCAATGTCGCGACGAATTTCAATAGTCGTTGGCAGTGATGACCGCAGCAGTTTGAGTGCTTCCTTTACAATCAGGTCGATTTGCACAGGGCCGCGTTCCTCTTCACCTCCACGGGTAAAGGTAAGAATCTGCTGCACAAGGTCTTTTGCGCGCAAACCTGCTTTTAACACTTCATCCAGATTGGAATAGGTGAGGCTGTCTGCTGGCACTCCCCCCATTGCCAGTTCAGTATATCCGATAATGACCGCGAGGAGGTTGTTGAAGTCATGGGCGATGCCTCCGGCCAGTGTACCGATAGCCTCCGTTTTTTGTGCTCGTTGGAGTTGGGCTTCCAAGTTCCTCTTTTCTTCCTCTGCTTGCTTACGTTCTGTGATGTCGTACATTACGCCTTGCAGGCAAAGCTGGTTCCCTTTATCATCCCTGACAATCACTGCATTATCGCTGAGCCATGTCAATCGGCCGTCTTTGGAGACCATACGATACTCTGAAACAAAGGGCTGGCCGGTTTCATGACAACGACTAACTTCACCCATCACTCGCTCACGATCCTCGGGGTGAAGGTGTTTCACCCAGAAATCAGGGTCGGCCTTATACTCGGCAGTGGAAATGTCCAGTATCTTCTCAATCTGGGGGCTGATATAGAGCGTAGTGCTGGTTTCGTCGAGTGCTGCAATATAGGTAATAACAGGGAGCTGTTCCACGAGCATGCGATATTTTGCTTCGGATTGGACCAGCGCTTCCTCTGCCCGCTTGCGCTCGCGGCACGTTTCTGCTTCTTCAAGTGCCCGTTTCACCACTGGGCCAAGACGAAAGAGTCTGTCCTTTAAAACATAATCCGTTGCTCCGGATTTCATACATTCAACAGCAACCTCCTCGCCTATTGTGCCAGAGACGATGATGAGAGGAATCTCTGATGTGATCTGCTGCTGTATTTGCAAGGCAACCCTGGCATCGAAGGAGGGTAGCCTGTAATCTGCCAGGATCAAGTCGGGTTTTTCAGCAAGCGCTTTTCTGAAGCCTTCTTCCGTATCTACTCTGCTCCATTCAATACTAAACCCTTCGTGCTCAAGCTCCTTTATTGCTAACTCGGCATCATCGGGGTTATCTTCGAGAATTAACAGCTTTATTGTTTTCTTATCCATGATCCAGCTCCCTCATTTTGAATTCGGATTGCAGAATTCGGATTGCAGAATTCGGATTGCAGAATTCACGGCTAACGGCTAACCTTCACCTACTTCTTCCGGAGGTACCTCGTTCAACAACAACCAGTATAGACCTAACTGCATTACAACCCCGGTAAACTTCTCAAAATCCACTGGCTTGCGGATGTAGCTATTTACGCCCAGGCGATAGCTTTCCACAAGATCCTTCTCTTCCTTTGATGAGGTCAGAACCACTACCGGAATAAGTTGCGTCTTGGAATTGCTCTTGATCTGTTTGAGTACTTCCAGGCCATCCACCTTGGGGAGCTTCAGGTCCAGCAATACCAGGTCAGTTGCCCGTTGTCCGGCGCTTTCTTCGCCGCGTTGAAACAGGATGTCCAGCGCCTCTTCACCATCTCTGGCAACAATGATTTCATTAGCGAGATTGTGCTTTCTAAATGCCCTCAATGTTAACTCAACATCATCAGGGTTATCCTCAACCAAGAGGATTCTTGCATCTTTTGCTTTCATTGTTTTTTCCTTTTTGAGTATTCAGCCACTAAAGCACTAAGACTATAGAATTATTGTTTTAATACCTTTTTTGATGAGGGGAACATTCGTGTCTTCGTGTCTTTGTGGCTATCTAACCAGTCAAAGTAAACCAAAACGTCGTCCCCACGTCCACCTCTGATTCTGCCCAGATCCGTCCGCCGTGTCTGTGAATTATCCGTTGGACAATTGCCAAACCAACCCCTGCACCTTCGTATTCCTCTGCACGGTGCAAGCGCTGAAACGAGGTAAAGAGCTTATCAGCATATTTCATATCAAAACCTGCGCCATTATCTTTTACGTGAAAGACTGTTTGTTCATCTTTGGTCTCAGAATCCACTTCAATTTCCGCTGTTTCACGGCATCTGGTGAATTTCAGGGCGTTAGAAAGCAGGTTCACAAAAACGATTTGCATGAGATGATGGTCAGCAAGAACAGATGGACATTGGTGAAGAGCCAAATTCACTTTCCGGTCCTTCCATTCGTCTTTGAGCGTTTTGTAAGCTTCTCTGGCAATGCTTTCTACGTTGACCGTTTTCTTTTCCATTGGCTGACGACCGATGCGGGAGAAATTCAGTAAATCATCTATCAATCGACCCATATTCTGTGTGGCTGCTCTCACTCGCTGAAGGTAGTGTTTTGCCTGTTCGTCCAGGGCATCCACGTAGTCTTCCAACAGTATCTGGGAAAAACCATCAATACCTCTGAGAGGCGCTCTGAGGTCGTGAGAGACTGAATAGGAAAAAGCCTCCAGTTCTCTGTTAATGGCTTGAAGCTCAGCCGTCCGCTCTTCTACCCGGATTTCCAACTCGTCATGGGCCTTCTGAAGCGCCCCCTCTGCCCGGTTTCTCTTATCTATTTCGTCGTTGAGCTCTGCGATTTTATGCCGGATCGAATCCTGCATATAGGAAAAACTCTTGGCCAGATGTCCCAGTTCATCCGTGCGACTGGTGTCAATATCTTGATCAAGCCTACCTAAGGCAATTTTGGAGGCAACTGTGCTCAGGCGGGTGATGGGGTCAGAAAGCAACTGTGCACAAAAGATGGCGGCAATGACTACTGTTGCAATGATAATAATTGCCAAAATGACCATGTCTCGCGTCTGGGTCTTGATGGGCTTGAGAAAGACATTCTGGGGCTGCATGAAAACGACAAACCATGGTCGGCTGTTAGTTCGAACGACAGCAGCCGAATACAGTTTGCCTGCACTTTCCACAAGTTGAGTAGCAAAATATGGCTTCTCCGTTCCTGCATTGGTCAATCCCTGTTCAAAAGCGGGTAAATCTGTGGATAGCTCTTCGACCGGCTTTAGCGGCAAACGCCTCGCTACTTGCAGCCTTGTTACCGTTTGCGGATCAAGAGGAACAATGGATTTCAAATTCAGTTCGGGAGCAATAGAGTCTGCCAGGCGAATGTGATATTCGTCCAGTAAGACGGCAAAGGACTGTTCGCCGGCCATCCCTTGGGTGGCAGAAATCATTAACTGCAATACCGCCGCACTGAACTGAACTCGAAGCTCTCCAATAAGTTCATTGGCCTTGCCGTATATCGGATGGCTGAAGTAAAGGTTTGCTTCTTCTGTCATGGAAGAAAACTCGACCGGGGACACATATGGATGGCCGGTTTCCATAGGCATTTGGAAGTAATCCCGGTCGTATTCCTTTAGACCTATGTTGGAGGGAAATGTATCCATCAGGTTCATGCCACGAGGGTCCAGAAGGGCATAGGAGGTGATAAAAAGCTCGTCCTTGCTGCTGAGCGCCTGCAAAGTCTCGGATGCCCGTTTTTCTTGAACACTTGTCTCATATTCATTAACGGGCAAGCTCAAATACTCAACCAGAGTAGGAAGCCTGGTCTCCGTGCGCATGTCATCAAGGTTACTTCTGATGAAGGCGTCCAGACGGTCAGCCGTTTGCAAAGCTGCTGTATAGAGCGATTTATCAGCCCTGTCATTGAGGGCTCTACGCAGGCCATGATAGCTCAAATAGCCTTGTCCTCCAACGGGAATGAGCGTGACAAGAAGGAAAGCAACGATAAATTTGCCGCGCAGTGATAAACTGGCTAACCTCATGAGCCCCCCAATGAGAGTCTTTACCGGTAAAAACCGCATCATTTACCCGCCCTATTTGATATCGGACAGGTAATCGTTGGTATAGTAATTACTTGGGTCCCCTGATACCCGAAGCCCTGTGTAGTTCCCCAGCAGCTCCAGGGTTTTTTCCCAGTCTTCAGAACACGTCCAGCCGATCGGTTTGTTCACAGTTCTGGCAGTATGAAGGAGTTTCAGCGCCACCTCGATTTGCATCTTACATGCAGCAAAGTTCAAAGCCGCGCCAGCGCTGTACTTGCTAAGTATTTGAGCGGCCTGTTCGGGGTTATCCAGGGTTGCCCGCGCCCCCTTCTGAGTAGCAAGCAGAAACTTCCTGACCACGTCTGGTTGTTCCCTCAGGAAGCGGGAATTTACGATAACGGAGTTGCTTAACGTGTTGACGCCTGCTTCAGCGAAAGTCAACCACCCCAAATCTATGTTCTTGGCCATTTTGAGACGAACCGGCTGCGCGAGGTAGTATCCCAGAAAAGCATCAACATCCCCTCGCAGTAGCGCCTCCTCCTTGGCCCAGGGCGTGGGAAAAGAGATGATTCTGACATCGCTGGGACTCATGCCGTTAGCAGCAAGAAATGCCGGGAAAATCTGGCTGAGGGAATCTCCACTGGTGAGGGCGATTGTTTTCCCCATCAGGTCTTGCGGTGATTGGATGGGATTAGTGGGCAGGAAGATAACGGCCATGGGACTCATTTGCACCAGAACGCCAACGGCCTTTACCGGTAGTCCACCTGCTACACCTTTTATCATTGTACCAGCATCGGCATACCCAAGGTAATTACTGCCTGTGCCTATAAGTTTGACGGTGGAAGCGGAGCCTGTCCCTTGAAGAATTTCCACATCAAGGCCGACGTCTTTATAAAAGCCCATATCAAGAGCAACATAAAAAGGGGCGTGATCCCCATTAATCTTCCAGTTAAGCCTTAAGGCTATTCTGGTAAGCCTTTCAGGTGAAGAAAAGATGTAGAAAGCTAGCAGGGTTACTGCAAGCATTCCAAGTGCCCCCAGCATTAAAAAATAATACCTTTTCACTGCCTTACCTCACCTTTCTGTGAGTTCTCTGCAACCTGGAGTTTGCCCCCTCCCCCTGCTCACAATTCGCAAAAATCTGCCGAATTTCCTGGACACAGTAAGAAAAGTCGCTTAGACTCAAACATACAGAACGTCAAAAATTCATGCAACTTTAGGGTTACCATATGATATCAACTCCAATTCAGAGAGACCACCCAATTAATGCGGATTGCGGAATTCACGGCTAACGGCTAATCTTCACCTATTCTTCCGGAGGTGCCTCGTTCAACAACAACCAGTATAGACCTAACTGCATTACAACCTCGGTAAACTTCTCAAAATCGACTGGCTTGCGGATGTAACTATTTACGCCCAGGCGATAGCTTTCCACAAGATCCTTCTCTTCCTTTGATGAGGTTAGAACCACTACCGGAACAGGTTGCGTCTTGGAATTGCTCTTGATCTGTTTGAGTACTTCCAGTCCATCCGCCTTGGGGGTAATTTTTGATTGTTTTTTTCCTTTCAACCCATTATTCCAACATTCCATGTGGGGCAAAAAGCCCCTAAGTCCATTCCACTGACGGCTCTTCTGTTCGGCATGCCCAGCCACTCAGTCGCGCTCTTTAATCACCATCTCCGCCACCGCGATATCGTAGGCATGGTTCGGGTCGAAGTTGGTGTGCTTGTGCATGGCCGTGGCTTGTTTGATCGCATCGTAGGGCACCCAGCCGTGTTCCTCCCAGAGCTCAGGATCGTCTGTATTCCAGAGTCTGAACCAGATCATGCCATCGGCTTCCCGCACATACATGCGTACGCGTGTGTTTTGTGGAAAAGGATAATAATATAAACCTCTTTCGTCTTTCATGCGTCTTTCTTCCTCCATGGTTTAGAAGTTCGCTCTGCTTTGCTCCGTCCGCCAAAAAAGGGCTTTCAGCAACCCGACCTACAGGCTGACGTTCGCCACAGAAACGGTAATGAATAATGTAACCGTTCACGGGTTCAGAGGTTCAAGGGTTCAGGGTTTACCAAGAATCAAAACCCTTGATTCGTGGTTTCATCCCGCCGTACGTCTGGCGGACTAGTCTACAAGCAAGGTCAACGAAAAAAAGGTGACCCTGAACGGTGAACCCTGAACCTCTGAACGTCTACCGAATAATATACCAGAAATAGTAACCATATCAAATAAATTATCTGATTTCCTTTGATATAAAGGGGTTAGGCTTGCTTGTCATTTGAACGGATTTGAAGAGATATTGGACGCGAGCCTGTCAATGATCCCGTCCAGCAGATCATCGGCCCTGCGTAACTCGTAGACTGAATCGAAACGTGATACCAACCCTCGCAGGATGGTGTCATACCTGGACGGAGT
This sequence comes from Deltaproteobacteria bacterium, assembly GCA_030592345.1. Lineage (GTDB taxonomy): Bacteria > Desulfobacterota > Desulfobacteria > Desulfobacterales. The sequence goes on along the minus strand of JAUVJO010000135.1, from coordinate 557 downwards.
CGCCCCGATCTCCTTGAAATTTATGAGGGGGGTGGAATAAAGCTTATCCCTGAAAAAGTAATTACCCAATCCTGTGAAAAGGTGGGGCCGGAAAGGCCAATGGAGCTTTAGCTCCAGGAATTCGCAAACAGCCTCGAGACATTTTTTGTTCTTAAGTATAGCTTCTTTTGTTATCGGAAAATTGAGCCGCTTTTCCACCTCCTGAAAAAAGGTGTTTAACATGTCTGTCTCTGTGATCACCAGGCCGTAAATATGCCAATCCCTTGCTGCATCGCGCACTATCTCTTTATAAACACTCGGTAGATTGTAGCAGGACGGGCAAAAATATATCCTGCACGCCATCCCCCCGTAGAAGCTGAGCCCCCTGAAATCTATCCCCTGGTTTCCATCGGCTAACGGATGCAGCAGGCAACCAACCCGCGAACGTTTTGTGCCTACCAAGCCTATATAGGGGCAGTGGTGAAACTCCGGGAAGGGCCTTTTCTGTGATTCCCGTGATTCTAGATTTTCTTTAAAAGCAAGGATAGAATCGATATCTCGCGGAACACGGGCAAAAG
>JAUVJO010000058.1 GCA_030592345.1 Deltaproteobacteria bacterium | reverse complement strand
TTCGACGTTCGACGTTCGACGTTCGACGTTCATCTTTTAATATGTTCGACGTTCATCTTTCAAAACAATTCTGTACGGCATAAATGTAACATGTGAACGTTTACAAAACTACTTAGCACTTATGGGGCGAAGCCCCTAAGTTTTCCTCCACATCCAGCGTACATAACTTGTCCAGCCATTCCTCGATCTGGTATCTGTAATCATCCAATTTGGTTTCCATGTCGCACGACGTGCAAACAACCCGAGCGTTACTTCACCTGCCTATGATCTTTGCAACGCCTCCACAGAATATGCATTCCAGTTCTTCCATTTTAAACAGACCTCATATTCCACATTGGGAAAGACCCACGTTTGTAAAAGCAGAATATCTTCCCATAGTTCATGAGTTTTTGCAATGTTTTCCGGCAGGAGAAACGGGCCCTGGAAGAACCCTATCTTCAGTCTTTATCTTGACTTAGAGCTTAAAGCAAGTATAGGTTGATGTCCATAAGGATTCCATGATCACAGTGGCCAACACTTAACTCCGTTTCAGTTATCATTTATTTGGGTGTCATACAATGTCCGAACACAACCACTGGGAAGAGCGGTACAAGACTGCAAATATTCCCTGGGATGTGGGCAAGCCGGATTTCAACCTCACCGGTATGGTCACCGGGAGGCCAATTCAAGTTTGCAAGACATTAGAAATTGGCTGTGGTACTGGCGATAATGCCGTGTGGCTTGCCCAGCACAACTTCGTAGTGACAGGCTCTGATGTTTCTGAGATTGCAATACAAAAGGCCAGAGAAAAAGCTTCCGATGCTAAGGTTAAATGTACATTTGTTGTGGCTGATTTCCTGAAAGACGAAATATCCGGTTCCACTTTTGGCTTTGTGTTCGATAGAGGGTTGTTTCATTCTTTCTATTCTGATGACCAACGGAAGCGGTTTGCAGAAAACGTGGTGTTTCATCTTGAAAAACACGGGCTGTGGTTGAGCATCATTGGGAGTGCCGATGATGCACCTCGTGACCATGGGCCACCTCAGCAAATGGCAACAGAAATAGTTACCGCAGTGGAACCTTATTTTGAGATCCTTTCCCTCCACTCAAGCCATTTCGCCTCAAATCGTCCAAAACCACCAAAAGCCTGGGTTTGTTTGATGCAAAAGCGGAACAAAATGATGTAACTTCTCAAAAAGTCCGGGTAATCTCCCGATAATCGCTAATATGTTGCTACGTAGGGCAAGGTGAACCGCTGAATCCCGCCTGTGGCGGGACCATTTCAATTGATACCTAACCAGTCAGCTACTTAAGGCATTGGAGGCCGAAGTTCATCCCGCCCAAGGCGGGACTTGCCCGGAGGCTTGTTGCCATATCCTCAAGCGTACCCGGACTTTTTGAGAAGTTACATATTTTTTTGGTTAACGACCTGTTTATCTCATGAATCATGTTATTTATCAAGCTAATGAAACCCTTTGTCGGGTGTATCTAAGAGTTGGTGGGAGACAACAATTCTTCCGCATCCTCCTGGAATTTGGCAGGAAAGGGGGTATCCACTTCGCTCTAGTTCGGCTCTGCTATTTCGATGAAAATATAGGCTTTTTTTGTTTTCGGCCGCTTACCAAAAACTCGGAAAAAGCTTCATTAATTCAGCATGTTATGACAAGTTAACTGGAGCGAAATGGATACCCCCTTTGGCAGGAAATGGAAGAAAGAAAGTGAGCTAAAGTGCCTAGAGTGTCTAAAGTGCCCTAAAGTTAAGGACTTGAAGAAACAGTTTTATTATTGAAAGAAAGTGAGTCCTGCCTTTAGCGGGATTAAGCAGTGCGTCTCCGGCTCAACATATTAAAAATAGGCAGAATACCTCAACTTTAGGCACTTTAGCTTACTTTAGGCACTTAATGTACTCCACAAATGTGGCGCAAGTGATTTCAAGAGGATGCATCCCCCAAGTTTTGGATATGCCTCTCTTTGTCCCGTTTCGAGCATAACTATTGTGCTCTGCGAGGCGCAGTCCGCTTCACTCATAGGCATGCCTGATGGCCCTAAAATATACTTTTCACGCCCATCACTCCACTATTTGTCACCACCTCAGGCGGATGGACTGAATTGGGGCTAAGTTACAGTAATCGTGGTTTCTTCTCAAGAAAAGAAATGACATGGCAAGTGAAAGATGTTGACATAACACCAAAAAAGTTAGTAGATACTGTATAGAAGTTAGAGGACATTGCGTGAAAATTAGTAGACACTGTAGCGTTAGCCATGAATCTTAGAAAAAAACTGTTGATAGTACTGATATCTATAGCATGGTTGACGCCAGCAAATATGGTTAAGGCTGAAGATTGTCATGAGGCAAGGAAATGGTATAATGAAGGTTTAGCTCTAAGTGACGATTCAGAAAGGGAGGCATCATATTATCAAAGGGCTATAGAATTATGTCCCGACTATTTTGAGGCACATAACAGTCTGGGCGAGGTGTACAAGAGTTGGGGGAAATATGAATTGGCCATAGAGGAGTTTAAGTACGCCTGCAGAAGCTTGTCATTTGTCGAACCACGCAACAACCTGGGCGAGGTCTATAGAATGCAGGGCAGGTATGATCTGGCTGCAGAGGAATTCATAGAAGCCATCAGGTTAAAGCCTGATTTTCGAAGGGCACAGAACAACCTGAAATACGTCTATAAAAGGTTGGGCAAATACGATTTTGTCATTGAGGCACCCCCAGAGCCAATACCCACTGCTATCTTCACAAGGATACCCGGGATGACACTACCTAAGGGTTCGTTTTTGGTTGATCTCCAATATCAATTTTGGGAGCAGGAGGCAGGCCTGACCGAAGATCTCTTTGTGGGAGAAAAGCCCCCTCTTCTATACGCTCCATCAAAGAGGAAGACCAGTGTGCATGAGCTGATTTGGGGCATCCGCTATGGCCTGACGAATAATCTTACAATCGGCTTGATTCCCAAGTTTTTTTTCAAAAAGGCTGAGGTTCCGATAGGACATTGGGGGATAGATGCCGATCCCAGCGTAGCAGGAATTGGTGACACGGTGTTCATGACAAAATATCGCCTGTGGGGAAGAAGGCGGACACATCTTTCCGCCTTCTGTCTGCTAAGCATCCCCACGGGAGATGATGACGCAGAAGGTGAATCACAGGGCGTAATGCGCAGGATACCCTTAGGTTCAGGGGGTTTTGATTATACGCCGGGCATAGCATTTACCACGGTGCAAAAGCCATTTACTATTAATGCCGATATGTCGTATGTCATTACCAGCGGAAGACAAGCCGGGGATGAGTTTCACTGTGACCTTGCGGTTTCCTTTCCCCGCTTTTACGGTTTGATACCGATTATGGAACTAAACTACAGGTGGGCAGACACCGCCAAGAGGCGACAGCTTTTCCAGACACACCGGGGACGGCCATCTACGATTGGCCCACCCTTTGATCCCCGTCCTGGTGGGCCAATCACCCATGAAACCACCATTATGGAAAAGGGAGGGCACACGCTATTTTTATCACCAGGTGTACAGGTCTTTTTGACCAAAGGGCTGAAAGCGGAATTTGGCATTAAAATCCCTATCATACAACCAGGGGACGCATGGGCAGAAGAGGTTGTATTACATGTTGGGTTGACGAAATATCTCTTTTAAGGAAAGACTTGAAATGATATCCTCACGTTATCGTGTACTCATACTTTCGCGCTTTCGTGGTAACTCTATTTTGTTTGGTTCGGTCCTGTTGGGGTTAGGTTTTATCCTGTTCAGTGCGGTGACGAATTGCATGGCGGTGGAGGAAATGCCTGACAAAGGAGGGCACGCTTCCGTTATCATGGAGGAGAATGAATTGTATCAAAATAATCTCGCTGGCATCAGGGTAAGAGGCAGCATCCCGGTAACTCTTAAGACGTGCAGGATCTATTCAAACGGGAGGGCAGGGATAGTTATTGATAGACATTCACAAGTCACGGTCAAAGGCTGTGAGGTTTTTCAAAATGGGAGAGCGGGTCTGAATGTCACGGAGGCTGCACTTGCAACTATCGAAAACAACAGGATTTATGAGAACAAAAGGGCTGGTGTGTTGATATGGAGAAGTGAGGGAAAAGAGAGCCGTGTATTGGAAGTCAAGATCGACAACAATAGAATACACACAAACGACAGGGCCGGCATAAGAGCTATGCCTCAACCTGACGGCAATGTTGATTTGGCGATAGTTGGCAACGACATATTCGAGAATAAAAAGGCGGGTGTCAGGGTAGAGAACAATACAAAACTTACTGCTAAAGGCAACAGGATCCATGACAATGGGAGAGCGGGAATTGTATCCTACCTGTCTGTCGTACCACCCGAACTGGATATCTATCAAAACACATTGAGCTTTAATAGGGGGCCGGGAATTAATGTCCTTAACGGAATTGCCGGCAGTATCGGGATTAGAAACAATTGGATTTATAATAACGAGCGATCTGGTATTTTATGTGGCTTTTACAATACCCCGGATATCGGGCTCCTGGACGTTGGGATTATCAACAATACCATAGTATCTAATGGCAGCGCCGATCAGGGGGCTGGCATTAGAAATGACAGTAAGGGAGAAGTGTTCATAATGAACAACATCATTGCCTATAACTACGTAACGGGTATAAGGACCAGGGGATGCAAACTTTATTCATATAACCTGCTATTTGCCAATGGCGATGTGGGTAATTGCTGTGACGATGTTTACACGGCTCCCTATTGGATTGAAAGAAGGCAATATGGGGGCTGTCCGGAAAGGGGGGAGGGAGATTTGATCGGTGATCCGCTTTTTGTAGACCCGGACAATTATGATTTTCGTCTTCAAACCGGATCACCGGCAATAGATGCTGGAGAAGATATACATGTTTGCAACGACACTTCGTTTCCTCCGTCCAAAGGAACGAATAGAAATGACATGGGTGCCACGGGAGGCCCGTATGCTGCCAGGTGGAGGTGAAAGCTGAAAGCTGAAAGGTCAAAGCTGAAAGCTGAAAGGTCAAAGCTCAAAGGTCAAAGCTGAAAGCTCAAAGGTATAGACTTTCACATATTAAATTTCACCGCGTTATCGGTCGTCGGCGTATTACAATACAGCCTCCTCCCTCTGGCCTTGTGAAATTTAATATGTGAAAGTCTATAGATGGTGAAAGAAAGGTCATTATTCAAAATTGACTCTATCAATCCTTTTGTCTCGGATATCCGGCACTATGTGCAGAAAACCTCGAAAAGAACCTTTCTGTCCTTTTAGCTTTGAGCTTTCAACTTTCGGCGGGGGCTTCTTGACGATCATACTTGCTGTTGCCATGATCGGCTTTGGTCTGAGTCTTATTGGGTGTGCGGCACCGACTCCTCCCAAACCACCTGAGCCTGCTGCCGAAAAAGATGTTTTTTCTGTGTACGCCACAGAGATTCAACCCTTATCATCAGCAGACTGTGGGCGGTGCCATCCTCACTTTTATGACCTTATAAAAAAAGATGGTGGTAAGCACAGGATAGGCTGTACTGAGTGCCATGTGGAATTCCACATCTATCGCCCCGGTAAGCTGCAGTATGAACAGATCCTGCCCAAGTGCGATGCCTGTCACGACCTGGTGCACGGAGAGGATTTGGCACAGTGTTCCGGATGTCACTCTGAAGTTCACACACCTATGAACATTCCTGCCGAGCGTGCCCTGGAGCAAGGTTGTCACATATGCCACCCTGAGCTGGATAAGGAGATGAAAACATACGTAACGCAACATACGGAACTTTATTGCTCGTCGTGTCATCATACAAGACATGGATATGTGCCCGAATGCCTGGAATGCCATCAGCCCCACGAGAAATGGATGACCCAGGCTGACTGTTTAACTTGTCATCCACCTCATAAAGCACTTGAAGTTGTCTATCCGGAAGACGTTTCTCCAGAGATATGCGCCGGTTGTCACCGGAATGCCTATGAGGCACTGAAGCAGAGCGGCACAAAACACAGTGCCGTCACTTGCGTGAGTTGTCACCCCAAAAAACATCGTGCAATCAAGCGATGTCGAGAATGTCATCCAGAACCCCATAGCGCTGCTTTTTTAGGGAAATTCAGAGTCTGTGGCCAGTGCCACGGCGCGGCCCACAACTTACTTCAATGATGATTGCCAGAAGGAAAATTTTTGTCGTATTATTGACAACGATTGCCCTGTGGATGACCTCGGCTCGGACAGGGTATCCGGTTGGATTCGTTGAAGACTCGAAGCTTAATGCTCAAAGCCAAAAAGGAAATTCCCGTAAAATCAAAATATGTAAGGTTATCTCACCAAAGCGCTTTCAAAAGCTTCATTTTTTTCCGGTTAACATAGTGGTGCAGTTTGGACAGGAAGCGAGGCCGGGTACGTTTATGGCTTTGTTGAATGGAATAGACATAACTGCCAGGTTCAAAGAAATTGAAAAAGGGGTGAGTGCCCTTGTTGGCCCTGAAGATGGTTTGAGGATTGAAGTTAAGACAGATCCCCATAAGGAAATGAACGTATTGAGAACGAGTGTTAAGGGTTTGAAACCAGAACAACACGTTGATTTTAACACCTTCTTTTTCGTTGAAGTTGATGAGCTGATAAGCATTGGACCAAAAGGCGGCGTGGTTAGAACCAAGGATGGGCACATTTTGATGGATATTCCCCAACATGCCCTGGCTTCAGTCACGGCAATAGCCCTTACGAAAGTGCAAGATACAGGGCAAATTGGATCAGAATATCAAGTTTCGCCAGATGGCTTAAATCTCAATCAACCTGTAACAGTTGCCATGAAATACAAACCCTTGAGTCTGCCGGAGGGTGTAATAGAAGATGATCTCTTCTTGATTTCAGGGAATGAATTCCCACGAAAAACGGGAAATCCGTTCGTGGATAAGTCTGGCCATTCTGTGAGTGGAACGATTATGTCCTTTTCCAGGGTATTTGTGTCCTGTTATGCGAAAATCGGGAAAAAGCTGACAGATATCCCCGAGGCTTCCGACTTTAGACTCCCAATTGGAGACGAGTCTAACGCATCTTATACCTGCGGAGATGATTATCAATCGCCCTCTGAGAACGACATTGGAGAAACCTTAACCCTGTTGCATCGGTCATTATATTCCAATTTTGACTACCCCAAAATAATCTTAAACGCTGACCGGCCAAACAATACATGGCAAGTCATAATGGCCTTTGACAAGAACAGGTATGTCAACTCCGCATCAGGCCCCACAAAGGATAGTAACTCATTTTTTCGTGAAGATGGAGACTTGTTCAGCAATGGTGAAGATTGGAATTTGGCCGGCCATGGAAACGATGCAAAAGGTTTACCAATCCATGCAATCGCGGATGGTCTTGTCATCCATAACGGCTGGGGCCATGGAAACACTGTTGTCCTGGCACACCAGGCGCCTCTCGGCCCTATTTTGTCAGTATATTCTCTTATGGACGAGAAATCGCCTTGTGCCGTGGGAACTGTGGTTCATGAGGGTAACGTTATAGGCAAGATCGGCCGTATTGGAACCGGACATGCCTGTTTGCACTATGAAATCGGAAAAGAATCGCTAATAGATGTGGATGCCAAAACAGGAGAAATCAAGGTTCCGGCAACCTGGCTTGGGAAGTGGAAGCAGGATTCAGTCTATGAAAACTACTATGATCCTACGAATTTCCTATTCAACACAGCGGGCAAATATGAGTGGGGGTTCAACATCAACGGGAACGACGAGGGCTGGATTGCTAAAAACGTCAAGGAATATGAGAATGGGTGTGTGTACGAGGTAAAAGATGGCATGCTTTCAGTCAAACCAAGATCGAGCAATTTTTGCATCAAAAGCTATCCTTTGAAGATAGAGGTTAAAGGTTATGACTCAGTATTTGTCAGGATGAGGAGCAATACAGCGGATGGACACGGGAGAGTTTACTTCGCGACAGATGAAGAGCCTGAGTATTCAGAGGACAAGGCTGTGGAATTCGAGGTGCTCAATCCTCATAGGTTTCATGAATACAGGGTTTTTATGGCAGATATTCGAAAATGGAAGGGTACCATTGTCGGGATTCGTATTGATTTTCCTGATACCGTTATTGGAGAAGCAACGGAAATTAAATTTGATAATATTAAATTTGGCCGGGCCTATCTGTCGCGAACGCGGGATACCGGGCAGGTCAAATGCTATGATGATAACCAGGAGATAAACTGTCCTGTTCCTGGTGATCCATTTTATGGGCAAGACGCTCATTATGTCATTAGCCCGCCAGGCTATGAGGTTAAGACCATCAATGGCGACGAGGTAGTCACAGACCGTGTCACGGGGCTCACCTGGCAGAGGCATGACGACGGGAAAAAACGGACCTGGCGAGAAGCCATGGACTACTGCGAAAACCTTACCATCGGTGGATATCCTGACTGGAGGCTGCCGACAAAGAAGGAGTTACAAAGCATAATAGACTATAGCTTCTTCGGGCCTGCCTTGGACACGGCCTGTTTTCCATATTCATATCAGCGCGATGACTATTACTGGTCCGCCACTATCAGGGTTTTCCTGTCAGTCTTTTCCTGGAAGGTCTCTTTTTGGGATGGCCAGGTGAAAATAAGTAATGAGGGCGATTACAACTATGTGCGGGCGGTCCGCGGCAGGACGTTGGAGTACTGTCATTTTAGAGATAACGGGGATGGTACGGTAACGGATACTGCAACCGGCCTCATGTGGTACCAAACAGAGACCAAGGCAATGACGTGGGAGAAGTCATTGGCCTTTTGTGAAAAACTTGATTTTGCAGGATACGATGACTGGAGGCTTCCCAATATTAGAGAGTTATTGAGCCTCATAGATGACAGCCGGCGCGCCCCCTCTATTGACACGGTCTGTTTCCCGGGGTGTCGGCCATATGGTTACTGGTCGAGCACGACCAATACCCTTTATCCCGGTTTTGCATGGTATGTGGGGTTTAACGATGGCCGGGTGTACGGCGGTGGCCTAAAGGACCGCCGCCACTATGTGCGGCCGGTACGAGGTGGTTAGGTGATAAGAGTAAGTGCCTAAAGTGAACTAAAGTGCCTAAAGTTGAAAGACAAAACGAATAATAAAACAGTTTCTTCAAGTCCATAATTTTAGCTCACTTTAGCTCACTTTAGGCACTTTAGCTCACTTTTCTTCCATCTATTCCTCTATGGGACAGGAGATTGTGGATAGTGGTATCCCATATCCACTATCCCGGTGTCGCCCACTTTGTCTGTTCTGGTAGCCATATTTTCTAAGTGCAGTTTGGCTGCCGTATTACTTCCTGCGTCCACACAGGGGCTCTTATCGTTTTGTCCGGAAGCCCGTTGGCTTAAATAGTATTTCCCGTTCCTTTCCGAAGCAAGCAAGGCAAACAGAGGGTCCTTGGACAATGACCTGTCACCAGGGGTGCAGCCCGCATATTCATTTTCATTTTTGTTATTCCATACATTGTTGTATTCATTGATTATGGTTGCTCCTGGTGCGGGAAACAGCTCGGTTCCGACATAGTTTACGATCTCACCAATCTTGTTGTTGGTTACAATGTTATTTTCCACAATGGCAGTAAAGGTAGCCGGGTAAGGATAACCCAATACTAACCCTCCTGCCCTGTCTTTCTTTTCAAAGCGATGATTATTGGAGTCGATCGTATTGTTCGTGATGACTACCTTGCTGAGATTAAACGATGTTATACTCGCACCAAGCTGGTAATTGTTGAAGATGAGGTTGTTCTTGATGATGATCTCCTCGCCGGCAAATCTCTTGATAGTAGAAATAGGGCTGATTGCAATGCCGCAAACGTTATCATAGATATGGTTTGCCTCAATATGCGGGGAGGCCACTTCTCTGCACCCAATGCCAATACGATTCCCATAGATAAAGTTTCCCTCAATCCGGGGAGCTGCAAGTCCCCTGGAGCCCACCCCGACGATACGGTTATTATATATGTGGTTATTATATATGTGGGCCTTGCTACCTCTTCCGTTGCCGATCCCTATGGTGTTCTCAAAAACATGATTGTTGTATATCTTCGTCTTACCGGTTAACATTTCCCTCCCATGTACTCCTATGCCATTATGATGATTGCCGGTAATCTTGTTGTTGAAAAGTGTAGGCGCGGAATCCCAAATATTGATGCCGTGTCCCATAGGACCCTTGCCGCCTCCTGTAATAATAAATCCTTCAATCCTTCCGGCCCTATCAGCCAGGTAAGGTATCATGATGGTATTTATGTTTCCCTCTTCGCTTCCTCCATCTACTGTAGGCCACCCGATGCCTATCAGGTTAATACTCTTATCAACCACTATAGTCTCTTTGTAGATGCCTTTTTGCACAACAATGTCATCTCCTTGGTTGGCGGCATCCACAGCGGCCTGTATGGTAGGGTATTCGCCGGGGACATTCCTTTTCCCATCTACTGCATTGTGTTTAGTGCTTATATACACGGTAGCTGGCTCGCTATCAACCTTTCCGTCATTTACTGTCAACCGGGCCACATAGCAACCTGCTGCATCCACCGCGAGAGTGGGACTGACTGCATTGGGGTCAGATAGTGTGGCCTGGCTTTCCAAAGGCCTGTAGGTAAGCTCCCACCGGTAATTCAGTGGGTCGCCATCCGGATCTTTGCTCCCGACACCATAAAGGGTCACTCTATCACCAGGGTAGACGTTAGAGATAAGCTCTCCGGCATTGGCGGTTGGGGGGTGATTGACAAGTGTACATATTCGTACGGTATGTGGATCGCTGGAAGCGTCCCGCCTGTCTTTTACTATCAGTTGCACCGTATAATCGCCAGGAACATCCACCTTGAACCTGGGGTTGACCGCGTCGGGATTGGAAAGCTTGGCCTTGCTGCCTTTTGGTTTGGAAATGAACTTCCACTGATAAGCCATGCAATCCCCGTTTGGATCACTGCTGCCACTGCCATCTAAAGTCACTCTATTTCCCGCATATACTTGTTGTGAAGGACCGGCATGGGCTTTAGGAGGATCATTTGGTTTGCGTTTTTCGCTTATGGTAAAGGGACCCCCATATGCCCCCATATCATTGACGGACGAACCAAGGGACGGAGGGAAGTTTACATCGTGAAATCCAGGGTCAGGATCTCCGGCATCAATGGCCGGGGAGGCTGGCAGCAAATGATAATCATGATGAAGTGCGTCCACATACAATGGATCAGCAATCATGTCCTTGTGCTTCAAATAGCTCTCTTCATCCTCGTAACCTCCGTATTGGCGCCGGATGCACCAAAGGTAAGCAGGGTCACAATTTTGTGTCGAATTATTAGAAAAGAGCAAATTATTAGAATACCCTTTACCCGCGGCCCTAATCCCGGCATCTTCATTATGGGTAATGATATTATTTTTTATGGTGGGTACCACGGATGGGTCTCCTACCACAATGCCTGAGCGAAGGTTAGCCACAATCGTATTGTTGATAATATCCATGGGCGTTTTTACGCATCTGATACCTGCTGACCTGTTTTCGTAGATAATGTTGTTGTGAACAGTCCCTGTGGCTGCTTTGGCTTCAATCCCGGCCATAGCGTTACTGTTTATGATGTTGTTTCGGACCTCAATCCGAGAGTCCACCATACCTCCGGTGCCGATACCGGCCATTTTGTTTTCTCTGATGGTATTTCCCTTGATTTTCAAAGAGCATCCATTTTCCAGGTAGATCCCAGCCTCTTCATTGTTACAAATAAGGTTATTCGTAATAATGGCCGAACTGGCACCGCAGTAAATCCCTGCGGGCGCATTGGCTCTGATAATATTGTTTGATATTGTGGGAGAGGTGGAGTGGCAGTGTATGCCAGCGCCTGTCGTGGAATCGCTACGTTCGATGCGCGTTCCGTTAATTATGGTAAATCCATCCAGGGTGGCATGGTTGGCACCATATACTACCCAACCGGCCTTTTTTGATCCGTCTATGGTGGTCACGTATGAAGATACGTCTCTTTTTGAAAAATCCTTATTCCATCCACCTTCAAAAGTCACACCTTCTTTCATCGTGATATTTTCAAAATACGTCCCCTCTGATACGCGTATCTTATCCCCACTTTTGGCGGCATCAGCGGCCTTCTGGATAGTAGAATAGTCTTTGGGAACACGGATGGTTGCGGCCACTGCTCTCGGTGTTATGGTTAATCCCGCAATTAGACCCATAAAAAAAAGGCCGGTTTTAAAGACCCAAGGCTGATACCATCTGGCAACTCGACTCATAGCAGTCTTCCTCCTAAACCACGTTTGGGAAAAGCTCAAAGCTCAAGGCTGAAAGCTCAAAGCAAGAACTTGATCTTAGATCCTCAGCTTTGAGCTTTGAGCTTCCATCTTTCATCATAGATATACCTCGGAAGGTCACAAATTGCGCTTTTCTCGGTGAGTCATGAGCATCAAGAGCAAGGCGCGAAGGCGCGGAATAGCTGGCTATTGCAAGCCTGAGCAACGCGGCTATTGATGTTCATGGCCTG
>JAUVJO010000282.1 GCA_030592345.1 Deltaproteobacteria bacterium | reverse complement strand
TGATCCGTTTGTGTCTTGCCATGTCGTTAATGGCTGTCAGAAAGCCACCATGAATAAGATACATATCAAATTCTTCATACAATTTGTCGACTGATGGTGTCGTTGGTTCGTTTTTGGGATTCACTAGCTGTTCCAGCTCTTCGACAGCAAATCGTTTCTTTAGCCTAAGTGTTTCAAGAAAGCTGAGAGGGTGTAGATGAAAATCTACAGTGCTCGCAGTTCCTCGCCTCCCAGGAAATCTCATCCGTGCTTCCTTGATGATTACCAGATCCGAACCGGTCAGGAACAAAATCACGTTTTCCAGTATGCCGGCGTCGGCCAGGTACTTGACACCCCTATCCCAGTTGCGAATATAGGTGACCTCATCAAGGAGCAGATAACGCAGCACATTGGTACTTGGCATTTCGTCCAAAGTCTCAGTGATTAGCCTGACCAGGGAGTGATAGTCATCGATAAGTTCCCCGGTCAAATAAGCGATGCATTTTGGCACAATACCGTTTTGGATGAGTTCTGCCATCCACTGCTTCATAAGCGTTGTCTTGCCAATTTGGCGGCCTCCGCCAACGGTGTAAATGCCGGGCTCGTGACGGGGAAGTTGGTCCAATAGGTGGGATCGGTGGACCAATAACTGCTGCCGCAACTGCCTCAGATGAGGATCGCGTTTAATGAATGAGCCAGGATTTTCAAGATGGGTATTGTGAGGGGCAAAGCGAATATCCATGGTAAGCCTTCCCTGTTGAATAGTTTTAATCAATGCTCTCTGAATAAATTTATTCACTGTTTTGTATCCATAATCGAAAGCTATTGTCAAGAAAAAGAGGAGCTAGGAGTACGAAGTAGAGTGACGATAGCGTGGCCGAACACCCATCCACATGAAAGGACAATGCCGATTCTTTCATCGAAATCCAAAATGGTTTACACAAGAAATCCTTTCTTTTAAGTTGTATATCTACGGCTATTCTTATGAGAACAACAAAACGCATTTTCCTTTCCCCCCCTCACATGTGCGGAGAAGAACTGCGCCTTATTTATGAGGCATTTCAAAGCAACTACATTGCACCGGTCGGCCCAATGGTTGATGCCTTTGAGCAGGAGTTTTCCGAAAAGGTGGGGATATCGCATGCAGTGGCAGTATCCAGTGGCACGGGGGCCATGCATTTGGCGCTCAGGGTTCTTGGTGTGGGGCAGGCAGACGAAGTGATTGCTTCAACGCTCACATTCATTGGCAGTGTAACGCCAATCGTGTTTCAGGGGGCAACGCCGTTGTTCATTGATTCTGATCGGACCTCCTGGAATATGGACCCTGATTTGCTGGAAGAAGAACTCGACGCCTGCCAGGAGAGAGGGCATTTGCCAAAAGCGGTGGTTCCGACAGATTTGTATGGGCAGTGTGCTGATCTGGACCGGATTTTGGAGATTTGTGAGCCCTACGGGGTTCCTGTGGTGGTGGATGCGGCAGAGGCCATGGGAGCAAAGTGCCAACTGAAAGCTGAAAGCTTAAAGCTGAAAGCTGAAAGCTCAAAGCTGAAAGCTCAAGGCTTAAGGCTCAAGGCTGAAGGCTCAAGGCTCAAAGAAGTAAACGTTCACGCGGGAAAAGGGGCGACGGCCGCGATCTTTTCTTTTAATGGCAACAAGATTATTACGACCTCGGGTGGGGGCATGTTGGCATCTGATGATGAGGCTTTGATCGAACAAGCCCGTTTTCTGTCCCAGCAGGCAAGGGACCCTGGATCTCACTATGAGCACTCGGAGATTGGTTACAACTACCGCATGAGCAATGTGCTGGCCGCTATTGGGCGGGGACAGCTCAGGGTGCTGGATGATCGGGTGGAAGCAAAACGCAGGATATTTGATTATTACCAGCAGGTATTGGGCGATATGCCAGGTATTGAATTCATGCCGGAAGCCCCGTACGGGCGATCAAACAGATGGCTTACGGTAGTATTGATCACGCCGGAAGAATTTGGTGCGGACCGGGAGACCGTACTTTTGGCCCTGGAGGCAGATAATATCGAGGCAAGGCCGGTGTGGAAGCCGATGCATATGCAACCGGTATTTCAGGTTGAAGGGAGCAAGGAGCAGGGAGCAAGGAGCAGGGAGCAAGGAGCAGGGAGCAAGGAGCAGGGAGCAAGGAGCAAGGCAAGTACTTGTGGGGTGCGGGTGGTCGGGGGGGAAGTTGCTGAAGATTTGTTCAATCGTGGCCTGTGTTTGCCGTCTGGAACGGCCATGACCGAAGCGGATTTGGAGAGGGTGATTGAGGTGATAAGGAAGTGTTGCAGACAGTGAGCAGTAAGGGGTTACGAGTTGTGGGTTGAAGTGTGAAGACGAATGGGAACTGACAAATGACCAATGAACAGTAGGCAGTATCATCGTTTTTGGCAGGTTTTAGCGACAAATTTCGGTTTCAGAAATCCAGATATTGCCAGATCTGTGTAATCTGTGTATACTTCGGAAGGTCATAAATGGCGATTTTCTCGATGAGTTATGAGCATCAAGAACAAACAGCGAAGGCGCGGAATAGCTGGCTATTGTAAGTCTGAGCAACGCGGCTATTGATGTTCATAGCCGGCGAAAAAGTATCATTTGTGGCCTTTCGAGGTATAACAGGTCGGGAGGTTATTAGGGCTAATTCAAATGACCAAGAAAGCAAAATTACTTAAACGGGTTAGAAACAACCCGAAAGACGTAAGGTTTGCTGAGGCTCAGAGTTTGCTGAAGGATGTTGGTTTTGATGAAAGGCAACCAAAGGGCGGAAGCAGCCATTACATCTATTATCATGAGTCGCTGCATAGAATCATTGTTCTGACCACAGGAACCAAGAGACTCCCCGAATACCAAGTGAAAGATGCACTGAGGGCCATGCAAGTACTGGAGGTGGAGCATGAAAAAGGATAAGAAGTATTACATGTCGTTGAACTATCCTGCTCAGATTGAAAGAGTGAAGGAAGGATTTTGTGCCTTTATTCCTATGCTAAGGGGATGCAAGGCATTTGGCGAGAACTCTGAAATTGCGCTTAAGGAACTGGAGGCGGTAAAAGAGGGTTTTTTTGATGTCTTCCTGGAACTGGGGAAACCCATACCAGAACCAGTTATCCATCTTGATATTCCCCATGAGATTTTCCGTGGATTGAAGCACAGGGAAGAACTGGAACCGTTTGTTGTTTATTGAAGTGCTGGGTGCCCCTCATTACAGAAAACCACTTCAACCCTTCTTCCGCGGTTTTGAATTTTGGCGAAATATGGCCTTCTGCGATCTCGTCATCAACGCCGGCCTCTATTTTCTGCCATTCTTTTGTCCAATACCATCCCTGCGAAGGATCCATAAGCTTTCTGGATTTCAAGATGATGTCACTGTTTTTAACATCCACCTCAACAGGTTAGGTTGAGTCCCGCGGAACGCAGGATTGGGTTTTGTTCCTCAACCCAATCTACAAAATCCAAAATTAGAATTACTGCAAGCTAAATTTTGAAGGTTGGCCCCTTGATTAACTTTGGATCAAAATCACTCGAACATAAGCGGTTGGTTTACGGATTTAATTAAATGAGATTTTTTTTTAAATCTGTGGGAATCGGTGAAATCTGTGGATTGAAGCGTATTTTTGATCTGGCGGTCGCTGTTCCTTTGCTGATTGTTCTTTCACCCGTTCTTGCTTTTATAGGAATTCTGGTGCGAATGAGAATCGGAGCGCCTGTCCTTTTTCGGCAGGCGCGTCCCTGGAAAAATGGCAAACCTTTTACCATCTATAAGTTTCGCACCATGACGGATGAGCGGGATGAGGACGGGAAACTACTGCCGGATAGAGAGCGGTTGACCCGGCTGGGGCAGTTTTTGCGGAAGACCAGCACGGATGAGCTGCCGGAGTTTTGTAATGTGATCAGCGGAGAGATGAGTATTGTCGGGCCGAGGCCGCTTTTGATGCAATATCTGGATCGTTATACAGCCGAGCAGGCACGTCGCCATGAGGTAAAACCAGGCATTACTGGCTGGGCACAGGTGAATGGTAGAAATGCCATCACCTGGGAGCAAAAGTTTGAGTATGATGTCTGGTATGTTGATCATCAGTCGCCAGGGCTTGACCTGAAGATTATGGCCATGACGATCTTGAGTATTTTAAGGCGAGAGGGGATCAGCCAGCCAGGGCAGGCGACTGCTTCAGAATTCTATCCGCAGATTACGCAGATTACACAGATTGGCGCAGACTAAGGGCTCGCAGATTACCCCGGTACCATCTTCCGGAGCTACCCCAGTTAAATACGCCTTCGGCTGAATGCTGTGCATTATTGAACGGGGCAGGCCCCGGAGGAATGGCTGGAAGATTCCATAGGGCAAGCGGGGCAGGCGCAGATTGGCGCAGATTAAGGGCTCGCAGATTACCCCAGTACCATCTTCCGGAGCTACGGGGCAGGCGCAGATTCAACCGATATTTCTTTGGGCATCCTCATACTTTTTAAATACTTGCCATTGTTGACTCCAAATAAGAAGATGTGTATGACACTGCATTGCTGTGAAATACATATACCTCGAAAGGCCACAAATGACACTTTTTCGCCGGCCATGAACATCAATAGCCGTGTTGCTCAGGCTTGCAATAGCCAGCTATAGACTTCCACATATTAAATTTCACAGCGTTATCGGTCGT
>JAUVJO010000088.1 GCA_030592345.1 Deltaproteobacteria bacterium | reverse complement strand
GAGCCTCTCATAACTCAACTCAGCCAGGTGATAGTCATGTTCAATTCCTCCTGCTGCGGTAAAAGGTATACCGAAGAGAAAAATCAACAGGAAGAAAACAAGCGGCGAGAAGCCGGGCATTTTAAAACCTAAATGAGTAACAAGTTTCAAATGACTAACCTTTCTGCAGGCGTTCACAGGTTCAAAGTTCACCGTTCAGGGTTACCTCTAACAAGTTCTTTCAGCGTATGCAACTGGTTCAATGCTTCAATGGGTGTCATGGTGTCAATATCCAGTTTTTTTAACGCATTGACAAGGGTTTGATCCGGGCTCCCAAAAAGCGTAAGCTGAATACCTGAGACCGTGTCCGTGGTCTCATTTGAGTGGCCCAATTTGGGTGCCCCTACACCATCAAACTCCCCTGCTTCTATGTTGTTTAATATCTCCTTTGCTCTATCGAGGATCTCTGCGGGAATACCGGCCAAGCGCCCAACCTGGATCCCGTAGCTTCTGTTCGTACCCCCCTCAACCAATCTCCTAAGAAAAATAATCTCCTCATTCCATTCCTTGACAGCAACATTTAAATTCTTCACACGAGGTTTTGTAACGGCCAAGTCAGTCAGCTCGTGATAATGCGTGGCAAAAAGTGTCTTAATCCCTTGTTCATCCCAGTCGTGAAGGTACTCAGCTACGGCCCACGCAATACTCAAACCGTCAAACGTACTAGTACCACTTCCGATTTCATCCAAAACGACGAGGCTTTTTTCTGTGGCATGGTTCAGGATATTGGCGGTCTCCTGCATCTCAACCATGAACGTGCTCTGCCCTTGGGCCAGGTTATCTGATGCGCCAACCCGGGTAAATATTCGATCCAAAAGCCCTATAGACGCTTCTTGTGCCGGAACAAACGATCCTATCTGAGCCATGAGGACCAGCAGCGCCACCTGGCGAAGCACGGTTGATTTTCCGGCCATGTTAGGCCCGGTAATGATCAGCACCTGCCGGGAGGTGTTGTCCATCTCGATAGTGTTGGGAACAAACCGCTCTAAGGTCATTATCTTTTCAACGACCGGGTGACGGCTTTCCTTTAAGAAAAGGCTGCCACTTTCATGCACATCCGGCCTTGTATAGCCATTCTTGTCAGCAAGCTCTGCCAGGGCAACCAGGACATCTACCTGGGAGATAAGGTCAGCCATGTTTCGAATGCGGCGATTGCTTTGAGCCACGCTTTCACGTACCGTGCAAAACAGCTTATACTCCAACTGCGCCTGCTTTTCTTCAGCTCCGAGGACCTTGGACTCATACGCTTTAAGGTCCTCGGTAATGTAGCGCTCTCCGTTAACCAGGGTCTGCTTGCGCACGTAATGTGTGGGGACTGATTTGATATGCGTCCTGGTAACTTCAATATAGTACCCGAAAACCTTATTGAACCCGACTTTGAGCGAGTTAATCCCCGTGGCCTGTCGTTCCTTGACCTCAAGGCGTGCAATCCAATCTTTGCCTCCCTCACTTATGTGAATCAGTTCGTCGAGTCCCTGATCAAAGCCTTGTTTAATCATGCCGCCTTCGCGTAGCGTAAGTGGCGGTTCATCACAGATGGCTCTGTCTATCAGGTGCCCTATGTCGGCAAGGTCGTCCCACTGGCGTCTGATTTTGGCAAAAAACCCGGCCGTGCACCCCTCTATCAAAGACCGGATGAGAGGCAGTCTTTGAATAGAATTCTTCAATGCCACCAGATCTCGAGCGTTACACCGATCAAGGGCAATCTTGCCGTTAAGGCGTTCCATATCATGAATCTCACCCAACGCATCCCTCAGCGAACGTCTCACAAGGTTCTTGTCCTTAGCTTCTGCCACTGCCTCCAGTCTTTGCTGGATTTGCCCGACATTTAAGAGTGGATACTGAAGCCAACCCCGTAACATTCGCCCGCCCATGGCTGTCACGGTGTAGTCCATGACGCCTAGCAAGGAACCACGTTTGGAACTGCTTCGAATGGTCTCAAAGAGCTCCAGGTTTTTTTTTGTCACCTCGTCTATCACCATGAAATCACTAAGGCTGTAGGAAACGATGCGCCTGAGGTGAGGGATATCTCCCTTGTGCGTCTCGTCCACGTAGCGCAACAGGGCACCAGCCGCACAAATTCCGGCACGCCATTTTTGGCAGCCGAATCCTTCCAAAGAATGAGCATTAAACTGCTTAAGAAGCCGCGCCCGGGCTGCCTCTGGTTCAAAGGTCTCATCTTCTAAAAACCTCACCGAGGTTCCATCAAGGCCCTGTATTAGTGCCTTCACTTGAGATTCCTCGCGGTGGGATTCTGCAACCAGGGCCTCCCTTGGCTCTATGCGCATGCACTCATCGAACACTTCTTCGGCTTGACTTGATTCAGTAACCCTGAAAACCCCGGTTGAAATGTCCAGATGGGCGATGCCGTATCGATCTTGCAACAGATAAAGGGCCATGAGAAAATTGTTTGATTTTGCATCCAGGATCTCAGTGTCAAGCACTACGCCTGGCGTTATGACTCGGACCACATCTCTTTTCACAAGCCCCTTGGCCTTTTGAGGGTCTTCTACCTGGTCGCAGATGGCCACTTTGAAACCACGTTCGATCAATGGCGCAATATAGCCCTGGGCGGCATGGTGGGGCACGCCACACATAGGAATCGCTTTCCCGTCCTTTTTGTTTCTGGAAGTCAAGGCAATTTCGAGAATACGAGATGCGATCTTGGCGTCTTCAAAAAACATCTCGTAAAAATCGCCCATACGGAAAAACAGGATAGCATCAGGATGCTGCTCTTTGATGGACAGGTATTGCTGAACCATTGGGGTAGCTTTAACCATAAGGCAAGAAACCTATAGACTTTCACATATTAAATTTCACAGCGTTATCGGTCGTCGGCGTATTACAATACAGCCTCCTCCGCCTTGTGAAATTTAATATGTGAAAGTCTATACTTACGTTGACAGCTAAAGGCCGAAAGCCCGCTGTCCGACCATTCACTGAGATTTTGGCGGGCTGAAAGGGCAGGAAACGTCTTCTTGGGGTTTCGTTTGAGTGTTTAACCATCCACAAATACGTCGCGGGCCTATGGCTTTGAGCTTTCCGCTTCGATCAGACGATTTTGCTTTCTATTGGTGGAGTTGTTTCTTCTATAATGGGTAGGCTCTTGAGCGCATTTATCTCTTCTTCAAACTTCTGAATGGTCTCGATATGGATTTTTGTCGTCTTTTTTGCCTTATAGCGTTGGCTCAACCCCCAAAAATAGGTAGGCAGAAAGCCAACAAGGAAAAAAGCGATAAAGTATACCGACAAAGGGATAGTCTGGCTTTCACAACTCCACACATAGAGATTGAGCTTCAGCGCCTCCTCGTGCATGAACACATTCATGTTCTGTACCACCAGAACCACCAGAATAACGATCACAAACAAATAGAAAAGAGGCTTAACAGATTTCATTCCAAATCCCCCTTATATTAAACTAGCTCCTTCCATGGCCTCAAAATGGGGCTTCAGGTTCTGATAGGTAGCTTGGAGATGTTCGGGAATAACCCGCACCTCAGCAAAGACCGTCATCGCATTTGTGTCGCCGTGCCAACGCGGCACAATATGAAAGTGGAGGTGCTGTTCAACCC
This sequence comes from Deltaproteobacteria bacterium, assembly GCA_030592345.1. Classification (GTDB taxonomy): domain Bacteria; phylum Desulfobacterota; class Desulfobacteria; order Desulfobacterales. The sequence continues at coordinate 6,470 of JAUVJO010000088.1, read as the reverse complement.
CTGCCCCCGCCACCACGCCTAAATTGAGTCCTACGTTGAACCCGTCCGGTTTCATCACTTTTTTCAAGATTCCGATAGAGTCTTTAACCGTCCTCAAAAGGTCAACCATCTCCTCAGGTGTCAGCTCGTCCAAGCCGGCTATGTGCCTTTTCGGCGCAACCAAAAGATGACCATTAATGTACGGATACTTATTCATCATGACCATGGAGAGAGCCCCCTTGTACAGGGTAAGGTTCCCTCGGGGAGATAGGGCAAGGCAAAAAATGCACTCCTTTTCCTTCTCAGCCAAAATGTATTCCATACGCCAAGGAGCCCACAGTGTCTTCATGGCCTTTCCTTAATGCTTCACTAACCTTCGGGGGCAACTCCCATTCCCAGAAAAACTTATCAACGACGCCCAAGTTTCACGGCACTATAGCAGGCTTACCTGAAAAAACAAGCCCATTTTGAAGATCGTTAGCAGGATCGGCAGGGAACCAAGTCTCAGAACCTGAAGCCGGATTAGACGAGCCTGACCAAATCAACGTTGCCCCATACACCCATTTGTTCATCTATTATAACAACAATGCCGAGAACGCCCTGAATATTTTCTCCATGGCGAATGGCGGATGCAATGTCATCCTTATTCGAAACTCCATTTCCAATGGCCGTGGCTGCTGCATCTGCCAGGGCCGCCGACTCTGAGATCACAAGGGCTGCGTCAGCCCTGCCAAAGCTTAGAGAATGCCCTGTGGTACCGGATGAAGTGCAAACCGCCATAGGTTTTTCCGGTGAGTCGATTCGCACCCCAAGCTTACTGCTCAAAGGAGACCTACCGGCAAATATGGCCACAGTCACCGGATAAGTCGTCCCAATAAAAATATCCCCGCCATTTTCAATGATAACATCTTGACTGTAGTTCAATAAATCCCTGCCTACAAACTCGGCCACCGCGCCTGCAACAGCGCCCATGGGACCCACACCGGCCTTCTGGCTCGCCTCGACCATGGTTTTGACAATAGGGGGCGCAAAGGGATCACAGAGAAATGGCGTCAAACGGTCAACAAATTCCGGATGATCCCCGATATACCTTTCCAAGGGCAACCTGTGTTCCAGGACCAGATCCATGACTTCATTCTGAAGAGGTTTCTTGGCCCTAACCAGGAGATCGGTCTCCTTGACCTTCACACGAAAAGTTTGAAGCTTGTCGTTGGTAACAAGGCTGCGGTAGGTGCGGTCGTTTGTCATTTTTCATTGGTCATCGGTCAATCGCCAGCGGGTTCAACCAAGCCGTTGGCAAACCGTCTCGACTGCACCGTAACCCAGGAGACTGTTGATCGCCTCAGTCAGTGCCTTCCCGGGCCTTAACTTTATATGATCGGGCAAGGCAATGACGGTTTCTGTTTTTTCGGGTATCCGAAGATGAAGATAGGCACTGGATGTTCCTTTGTGATCTTTAAACAGGTTCGAAAGTCGTTCAAGCATTCCCTTTTCAAGATCCGTTACGTCAAGTTTAAGGCGGACACTCGTGGTCCACGTCTCCTCGGCCTTTTGTATGGGGATGACCGAATTTCCAAGGATCTTGACTGATTTTTCATCTTTTGTCACACGGCCTTCAACAAATATCGCGGTATCTTTTTCAATAAGATCGGACACGCTCGAATAGAGTGATGAAAAGAGCGTGATCTCTGCAAAACCACTTAAGTCCTCAAGAGTCACAAAGGCCATCCGGTCACCCTTTCTGTCGTTGTAGTGCTTGTAGTCCCTTACAAGCCCGCCTATGCGAACATGGGCGCCGTCTGAAAGCTCACGAAGCCTCAAGGTGTCGGTGTTGGCAAATTTTGTTAGTACCGATTCATACCTGGCCAGAGGATGGCCCGTGACAAAAAAACCAAGGGCTTCCTTTTCGTAGTTTAAGAGCTCGCTCTCATTCCATTCCTTCATCTCCGGAAGCGGGGGATATATAACCCCCTGACCCTGTTGGGGCATAATCTCAAAAAGGCTGAACTGGCCGTCCGTGCGATCCTTTTGGATCTTTTGGCCGATTTCAACGGCTTCTTCCAGCACAGACATCATCTGAGAACGTTTTGTGCCGGTGGAATCAAAGGCACCGCTTTTAATCAAGCTCTCAACCACCCTCCTGTTGACCTTTCTGTGATCCACCCTTTCGCAGAAGTCAAATAACGATAAAAACGGTCCGTCTTTGTCTCGAACCTCGAGGATTGACTCGATAGCCCCTTCTCCCACATTCTTGATGGCCGCCAGTCCGAAGCGAATAGCACCATCAACGACAGTAAAACTCATATCGCTCTGGTTGATGTCCGGCGGAAGGATTTCGATACCCTGATTGCGACACTCGGCGATGTATTTGACGACTTCATCTGTGGCGTTCATCTCGCTGGTCAGAATGGCGGCCATGAATTCAACCGCGAAGTGGGCCTTTAGATAGGCTGTCTGAAAAGCAATCATGGCGTAGGCTGCACTGTGGGCCTTATTGAAACCGTAGCGCCCGAATTTTTCGATAAGCTCAAAGATGTTTTCAGCCTTTTTCGGGTCCACTCCTCTGTTGGTTGCCCTTGTCAGGAAACGCTCCCGCTCTTGAACCATGATCTCGCCAATTTTCTTGCCCATGGCCTTTCGCAGGTTATCAGCCTCTGCCATGGAAAAGTCCGCGAGCACAACAGCGATCTGCATGACCTGTTCTTGGTACAGGATCACGCCGTAGGTGTCTTTCAAGATAGGTTCAAGCTCGGGCAGAAGATAGGTGATCGCCACCCGACCGTTTTTCCTTTTAACAAACTCATCATGCATGCCACTATCTAAAGGCCCCGGCCGATAAAGGGCTACCAGGGCAATGATGTCTTCAAAACAGACCGGTTTTAGACGCGACAACAGGTCCTTCATGCCCGCACTTTCCAGTTGAAAAACACCGGTCGTCTGTGCTGATTGAAGCAGTTCAAAGGTCTTTTTGTCTGTAAGATCCAGGCTTGCCAGATCCGGGGACACGCCTCCTGCCTTGCCTATGATATCGCAGGCATGTTTCATAACGGTCAGGTTGCGAAGACCCAGCAGATCGAATTTGACCAGGCCGATCTTTTCTACTGCCTTCATGTCGTATTGGGTTGCAACCTCTCCCCTTTTCCCCCTCGTAAGAGGGAGGTACTCTACCAGGGGCCGATCTGAAATCACTACCCCTGCCGCGTGCGTGGAGGCATGCCTGGGAAGCCCTTCCAGAGCCTGAGCAATGGTGAGAAGATTCCTGATGTGCGATCGCTCCTCTACCAGGCTTTTGAGTTTTGGTTCTTGAGAAAGGGCACTCTCCAGACTGATGTTAAGCACCTCAGGTATCAACTTGGCGATGGCGTCAACCTCCCTGAGGGGGATATCAAGGGCCCTTCCCACGTCCCTTATCACAGCTCTTGCCTGCATCTTGCCAAAGGTAATGATCTGGGCCACATGGTCAGGCCCACCATATTGTTCTACGATGTATTTGAAAACAGCGTCTCGGCCTTCTATACAGAAATCAACGTCAATATCAGGCATGCTTTTCCTGGCAGGATTCAAGAACCGTTCGAATATGAGACCGTAACAGATCGGGTCCAGGTCAGTAATATTCAGGGCATAAGCTACAAGACTGCCTGCTGCAGATCCGCGCCCCGGACCGACTGGAATATCATGTTCCTTGGCAAAGCGAACAAAGTCTGCAACCACCAGGAAATAACCGGAAAACCCCATCTTCTTGATAACATCAAGCTCTTGGTTAAGACGATCCTCGTACCGTTTGTGGTCTGCGGCAGAAAAGCCGGGGGCCCTTGAACGTATTTCACCCAATCGTTTTTCGAGTCCCCTTTGGGCTTCTTGCACGAGATATTTGCTAACGTTTGAAAGGTCATCTTCCTCGCTTCGGGTTTCCTCGTGTCGCGGGTCATGAGGAAGTTTGAATCTCGGGAAATGATAGGAAATAGTATCGAGCTCCAAATTGCAACGATTGCCGATCTCAACAGAGTTTTCTATTGCGTTCGGATAATCGCCAAGCTCGAGCCTCATCTCCTCCGGGGACTTAAAGTAAAGCTGATCGGTCCTGAATTTAAGCCGTTTTTCTTCGTTAACGGTCTTTCCCGTCTGGATACACAATAGTATGTCGTGAGCGCGGGCATCTTCTCGATCCAGATAGTGACAGTCATTCGTTGCAACCAGAGGGATTGAAAGCTCCTGGCTCATGTTCAATAAGGCGCGGTTGACCACCTCTTGTGCCTCAATCCCATTGTTTTGGACCTCCAGATAGAAATTGCCTTCACCAAACATGCCCTCATATATTCGGGCGACCTCGGCTGCCTTGTCCGGACGCCCGGCTTGTATTAATCGCGGGATTTCCCCGTGGAGACACGCACTCAGAGCGATCAACCCCTCGCTGCACTCTGAAAGGATGGCCTTGTCAACACGGGGTTTGTAATAGAAACCTTCCAGGTGACCGGAAGAGACCAGCCTGCACAGGTTCTTGTACCCCTTTTGATTTCTTGCTAGGAGAATCAGGTGAAACAGCCCGCCTTTTTGACGCGGATCCTTGTCAAAACGGCTAGCGGGGGCCACATAAACCTCACAGCCTATTATTGGCTTTATGCCGGCCTTGTATGCCTTCTCGTAAAACTCGATCGTTCCGTACATGGTACCGTGGTCAGTGATGGCAAGTGAGGGCATGCGGAAGGATGCAGCCCGCTCGAGCAAGGGATCGATACGAAGCGCCCCGTCAAGAAGGCTATACTGGGTATGGACGTGGAGATGGATAAAGCCGGAAGAGGACATTAGTCTAACAGATAATTGGGGGCTTCTTTTGTAATGATTACGTCATGGACATGGCTTTCCCGTAAACCGGATGAGGTAACGCGGATAAACCTGGCATTTTGCCGCAATTCCTCAATAGTTCGACACCCGACATAGCCCATGCCTGCCCTAAGGCCGCCTACGAACTGGTAAATACATGCGGAGAGGGACCCCTTGTATGGTACCCGGCCCACAATCCCTTCAGGAACGAGTTTCGCATCCTCGACCATGTCTTCTTGATAGTATCTGTCTTTACTGCCCTTTTTCATGGCCTCTAAAGAACCCATCCCTCGATATGCCTTATAAGTTCGGCCCTGAAACAGGACAGTTTCACCAGGGCTTTCCTCAGTACCGGCCAGAAGACCTCCGATCATGACACAGTGGGCACCAACAGCTATAGCCTTGGTCATATCACCTGAAAATTTTATCCCCCCGTCAGCGATCAAAGGAACCCCTGTTTTCTCAGAAATCGCCTTGCAGTTCATGATGGCCGTTACTTGCGGAACGCCCACGCCAGCTATAATGCGTGTCGTGCAAATGGACCCGGGACCTATACCTATCTTGACACCGTCAGCGCCTGCATTTATCAGGGCCTCTGCCCCTTCTTCTGTGGCCACATTGCCGGCAATCAAATCAATGTCTTCAAACGTCTGCTTCAAGCTCTTAACCGCTCCCAGGACCCCGGCAGTGTGACCATGAGAGGTGTCAATAGCGATCACGTCGGCCCCTGCCTCAAGCAGGGCCTCGGTGCGTTTTTCCATGTCAGGTCCTATTCCAATGGCAGCACCAGCCCTGAGCCGGCCCAGACTGTCCTTGCACGCATTGGGATATTTCTTGATTTTTTCTATATCCTTAATCGTAATAAGCCCTCTTAGGCAGCCTTTTTCGTCAGTCACCAAGAGCTTTTCGATTCGGTGTTCATGCAGCAGCCTCTTGGATTCTTCCAGGGTAATACCTTCAGAGACCGTTACCAGGTTATCCTTGGTCATCACCTCAGAGACTTTTTTGCTAAGATTCGTTTCAAATCGAAGATCCCTATTGGTCACAATCCCCACCAGATGCTTTTCATTGACGACCGGGACACCTGAGATGCAATATTGCTCCATGAGGGTCATGACTTCGTGGATAGGTCTTTCAGGCTCAATTGTCATGGGATCAACGATCATCCCGCTTTCTGACTTCTTGACCTTATCCACCTCTTTGGCCTGGCTTTTGATGCTCATGTTTCTGTGGATCATCCCAACTCCCCCTTCTCTCGCCAGGCTGATACAAGTCTGAGACTCGGTCACTGTATCCATCGCCGCACTGGTAATAGGAATATTGAGTGAGATTCTGCTGGTCAGACGGGTCCGAACATCAACGTCGCGGGGCAATACCTGCGAATAGGCAGGCAAAAGCAAGATATCATCAAAGGTCAAACCTTCCACGATTGTAGTCTGGGCCATTGGTCTTCTCCTGTATCATTTCGTCCTTTTCGGAGATCAGACAAGTAGCAGATGGGCAGTCCTTTAGCAATGTTTTATTTGGACTCAAGCCATTGTCTGCTTGACAAGGATCGGTCCAAGAAACTATAGATATAGACTTTCACATATTAAATTTCACAGCGTTATCGGTCGTCGGCGTATTACAATACAGCCTCCTCCCTCTGGCCTTGTGAAATTTAATATGTG
>JAUVJO010000018.1 GCA_030592345.1 Deltaproteobacteria bacterium | reverse complement strand
TTAGTAACTTGGTGGTCTCAAGGGCTGGTCGAGGCTTTCCACAGCGGCCTGACGCTCCAGTAATGCCTTGGATACGACAATATCCAGCTTGGCACCCGTAAGCTGCTCCCGTGCTATAGCAAGGGCACTTTCTGCCTGCACTAGCGAGAGGATGTCGGATTTTCCCGCCTTATACTCTCCAAATGCCTGGGAGTAATTATGCTCTGCCTCCTTGAGCTGCTCCCTGGCAACGGCGATGTTTTTCGCGGCTGTTACCACATCTTCGTAGGTTCGTCGAACATCCAGCAAGAACAGTCGTTCGAGCTCGTCTACGTCCTCCTGAGCAGCCTTGACATCATATTCGGATGAGCGCTCCCGGTAGAACTTTCCCAGCTCAAAAATGTTCCAGGTTGCCATCAGCCCGGCAGTCGTCGAGTCGTCCGTGCCGCTCGCAGAATCTGCAAAGTCCCTATGGCTGTACCTCATGTCCGCAGAAAAGGTTGGGAAGAATTCACTCTCAACCAACTGCTCGCTGTTTTGTGCGATGACGACCGAATATTGGGCCTGGCGTATCTCCGGCCTTTTTAGTGCAAAGTCTGCAAGCTCCTTCCACGGGGGTAGCGTTACCTCCTGATCAATGGACCCTTCCACATCGCACTCGTGGTCCAGGGGGCGTCCTATCAAGGAGTTTAGTTCTACTAAGGTCTTGCGGAAATCGCCTTCAGCCTCAGTGAGGTTGTAGCGGGCCTGTTCCAATCTCACCGAGGCCTGGAGCTTGTCGGAAAGTTTGGCTACCCCATATTTATACCGGCCCTGTGCCACCTCAAAGTCCTTGGATGCATCCCCAAGCTGAGTGCGACGATGCTCAAGGATCTCATTTCGGGCTATTACAGTGTAGAAGGCAACCTTTACGTTCAAGGCAAGATCTATGTAATTAGTCCTTAACCACTGCTGCTCGGTCAACAGGTTCAGCCTGGCAGTCGATCTGTTGGCCTTTCGCTTTCCCCAGTCAAACAAGGTATACGACAGGTTCACGTCGTAGAGCTGGGAGGAATAGTCCAATGATTCGAGTTCATGAGTCCTATATGCTGACGCGTCCAGCGCAGGCAAGTAGGGTGACAGGGACGCATCGTACAAGGACGCGTTTGATCGCACCCGCATTTGGGTAGCCTTGTATGAAGGGAGATTTTTCTTGGCTAGAAATATCGCTTCATCGATGGTAAGAGAATAAGCCTGCCCCTGGGCGAAGATCAGCACCACGGCAACCAGGACCCAAAAGCACGTTTTTGAGAGAAGCTTAATTTTTTTCATAGCACCTTACCTTTTGAAATCACTTGCGCCGCATTTGTGGAGTACATTAAGTGCCTAAAGTGAACTAAAGTGAGTCCCGCTTTTAGCGGGATTGAGGTATTCTGCCTAGTTATAATATGTTACGACTGAGGCGCAATGCTTAATCCCGCTAACAGCGGGACTCACTTTCTTTCAATAATCAAACTGTTTCTTCAAGTCCTTAATCCCGCTAACAGCGGGACTCACTTTAGGCATTTTAGGCACTTTAGCTCACTTTCTTTCTTCCAGAAGGATGCGAAAAAGTTGTTGTCTCCCCCAAACTCTAAATTACGCCCGTTACTATTTCTTAAGCCAATTTGAGATAAAGATCAAGGAACGCGTAGCACAAACGCACCCACTTAGGCATTGTCCCCCCGTTCTTTCAATGCGTCAAATAGCCTCTGAGCAACCGGGCCCGTCATGCCAGGGGCAGCACAGAGTTGTTCAAAAGACGCGGCCTTGATCCGTTTGAGGCTTCCAAAATGCTTCAGTAGGTGCACGCGTCGTTTGCTTCCGATCCCGGGGATGCCTTCCAGTGCCGACCTGCGGTAGGTCATGAGCCTGCGCTTTCGATGGTATGTAATCACATAACGGTGGGCTTCGTCTCGAATCCTTTGGAGAAAGAGAAGCGCCTCAGGGTCCTTTTTGAGGTTCACCGGGTTCTTTCGACCTGGTTTGTATATCTTGTCCTCGGTTTCACCACGTTCCGGGTCTTTCTTGGCAATCCCGATCAGGTTAAATGAGCCGTAATACCCTAAGAGCTTGAGCACGGCAACGGCCACGTAAAGTTGCCCCTTTCCTCCATCTACCATTATTAGATCCGGTAGCGTTTGTTTGTTATCTCCTTGCCTATAGCGCCGTGTGAGCACCTCTCTTAACATGGCATAGTCGTCCGACCCTGGCGCCCTCTTTATTCGGTACTTCCGATATTGCCGGGGAGCGGGTTGGCCCCTTTCAAATACCACCATCGCGCCCACGCCTTCAGTGCCGGCAATGTTAGATAGGTCAAAGCATTCTATCCGCTGAGGGCGTCTTTCCAGGCCCAAACGTTTTTGAATGCGGTCCAGCATCCCCTCTTCGGACAGGGCAGCATTGAGGTGTTCTTCCAGGCTCTTTTTGGCGTTTTGAGCCGACATCTCAAGGATCCTCGCCTTTTCACCTCTTTGAGGCATCACGATGTAGACCTTCTCACCTTTTAGCTCCCCCAGCCATTCCGCAAGCAAGGTCTCATCTTCCGGAGCACTCGAAACCAGTACCTCCTTTGGTATGAAAGGAGCCTTTTCATAGTATTGTTTCACGAATGAAGTAACCAGTTCGCTCTCAGAGGCCACTGTCTCCGGGAAGTAAAATGGTCTATTGCCCAGCAAGAACCCGCTTCGGATAAAGAAAACCATGATGAGAGCCGATCTTCCTTGCCGGGCTATCCCTACCACGTCCCGGTCGATAAAATCCGCGGTGAAGGCGACCTGTTTTTCGAGCGTTTTTTCAATAGCAAAGAGCCTGTCCCTGTGGGCTGCGGCTGCCTCAAAATCCTGCCGGGCTGCAGCAGCTTCCATCTCTTCTTTCACATTCTTGATCAGCTCCGGCATTCGTCCTTTCAAAAACAGGACGACCTCATTAACTACGGCTTGATATTGAGCCACATCCACGGGCCGGCTGCATGGGCCAAGGCAAAGCCCCATCTGAAAGTTCAAGCAGGGGCGCTCCCGGCGTTTGGGGGTGGATGTCTTGCACTTGCGAAGCTTAAACGTCTGATGGATCAACTTAAGCGTCTCTCGCACCGCACTTGATGAGGAAAAGGGGCCAAAATAGAGCGCCCCGTTCTTTTGGAGCTTCCTTGCGATGGTCAGGTTGGGATAGGGGCTTTTGATGTTTAAACGGAGGCAAGGATAGCGCTTGTCGTCTTTCAGGATAACGTTATACCGTGGATGGTGCTTCTTGATCAGGCTAGACTCAAGGATCAGTGCTTCTTTTTCGGTATTGGTGAGAATGGTATCAAAGCTTGCGATCTTTTCGATCAGGACACTGGTCTTTAGATCTTTACGTCCCGCCTTCCGGAAATAAGAGGCAACCCGTTTTTTCAGTTCTCTAGCCTTTCCCACGTACAGGATGTGCCCCGTGGCATCCTTCATCAGATAGACGCCCGGTGTGCGGGGAAGGTTGGCAAGTTTTTCTTCGAGTTCTGTTGCCATTGTTATTGCGGTAACCGTTCACGGTTCACCGTTGTCCGTTATTTGTTATTGGTTATTCGTTGTCTGTCCTCAGACATCCGACCTCTGTCCTCCGACCTCCGACTTCCGACCTCCGACCTCTGTCCTCCGACCTCTGTCCTCCGACCTCTGTCCTCCGACCTCTGTCCTCCGACCTCTGTCCTCCGACCTCTGTCCTCCGACCTCAATCCTCGATGGAGCGAGGAAAAGAAAACTCTTGATGATATGCTTTTAGTATTCCATCATTCCGATTAGCGGTTGTTTGTTCAAGACCGTGGCTCCATCTTGATCTACGGTAACCATATTTTCCAGCCGCACCCCGCCCCATCCGGGTACATAGATTCCGGGTTCAACAGTTGTGACCATGCCCACCTCAAGATTCATCGGCCGGAAAGGACTCAAACGCGGCTTTTCATGGACCGCCAGTCCCACTCCGTGTCCAAGCCCGTGGCCAAAACGATCTCCAAATCCATGGGCAGCAATATGATCTCGGGCGATCTTGTCTACGACCTGCGTGCTTATCCCGGGCTTAATCGCTTCCGTAGCCATGGATTGGGCATCCCGAACGACTTGATAGACAGTCTTAAAGGTAGTGTCAGGCTCACCCAGGACAATCGTGCGTGATATGTCCGAACAGTAGCCGTTGAGACGCCCTCCCCAGTCAAAGAGGATCGGTTCGCCGGGCCCGACAGGTCGATTTGTGGGAACAGCATGTGGCAACGCAGAATTCGGTCCCGAGGCGACAATAGGGGGAAAGGCGAGAGATTCTGCCCCTTTTTCGCGCAGACCCTTCTCAATGGCCCAGGCGAGATCCTTTTCGCGGAGCCCGGGAGAAAGCTCATTTAAAATGGTTTCAAATACAGATTCGGAAAGGGCAAGGGATTGCCGAATGGCATCCAGCTCGTTCGCATCTTTGATTATGCGAAGCTCTTCCACTAGGTCTTCGGTTGGAACCAGGAAGACGGACGAGTCTTGCTCTTTCAGCTCGTTTTTAAACTTAATTAATTGCAGATAAGACAACCGCACACTTTCAAAGCCAAGACGCTCGGTGCCAAGGGTGTGTACGATTTCAGGCAGTGCTTGAGCCAGGCCCTGCTTGTAGCGACAGATCTCAAATCCAGGGGCTTCCATTTGTGCCTGGGTCTCATATCGAGAGTCAGTAGCAAGCAACTGTTGCTGGGCCGTAATCAAAAGGGCCCCGGCAGATTCGTCAAACTGGCCGTCTTTTTCAGCAAATCCGCTCAGGTACCGACGGTTCTCCTCTTGGAGTACCAGTAGCGTATCCAACCCTTGATCTGCGAGTTTGGCCCTTAATCTGGCCAGACGATTCTTTATTAAGGCTTTCAATTTGCTACCTCCCACGTATTCTTGTAAACTACGCCTATCCAGGCCTGCTAAGCTGTTTGAGAAACGAACAGCACGTCGACCCAAAACACCACCAAAGTAACAAGGCTTCTTTGCAGGTGTCAACCTCGATTCATGTCTTGGACATATAAAAGCGCTTGACGACAGGTCGTTTTAATATTCTAATGATAAATCCTTCGGTAGAATCTGGGTTGAGCGGTTCAACGTTCACGGTTCCCGGTTGAAGAGCCCTAACTGCCTGTTAGCAAAAGGATGACGCGTCAACAGGGACGAATGATATGTTTCACAAAATGGGTGAAAGAGGCTAATCTGAGTCCCGCCTCAGGCGGGATGAATAAAGTTAAGGATATCAGTAGACTATAATCTTTGAACCTTGAACCCTGAACCTTGAACCCTGAACCGATCACTTTAGGTAGAAGCCGTTCACGGGGTATTGGAGCATAGAGTGGTGGAGCAAGGGAATAAGGATGAATTCTCCGGGAGGCTGGAAAACATGCCTAAAAAAGCCCTGGTCGTAGATAATGATTTCTTTTTTGTGGAATTCCTGTCAGAATTACTCGAAGCAAGGGGATACCACGTAATAAAGGCCTATGACGGCAAGGAGGCCATATCACAACTGGAGCAGGAAGCCGTTGAAGTCATGTTTGTGGACATGGTTATGCCCAAGATAGACGGAAAGGAATTGATCAGATATAGTAGATTGAGATTTCCTGATGGCTCTTTCCCTATCATTGCCCTTTCCGGAGTTATAGTCCAACAATTGGCCAAGCTCGATGAGATAGGCGCCGATTATTTTATCGTAAAAGGTCCAATGGAAAAAATGGCTAACCATATTGTGGGGCTGATGGACAAGATCGATAAGCAGCATGTCCCTGCGGCCTCGGCTGAAACTGTTTTCCAGCCAAGAGACCTGATTTCAAGACAAATCAGTGACGAGTTCGCTCAAAGCCCGAGTTTTCATCGGTGTATAACTGAAAGTGCAGGCGTAGGAATAGCTGTCATTGATCGGGAGACCAGGGTCATCACCGCCAATGCTATGGCCCTTGATATCATCAATAGAACTCACGAAGAGGTATTGAACCATCGGATAACCACTGTATTTCCAGACGAAAAAAGGGAAACAGTGACAGGATCGCTCAAAAAGATAGTGCTCAAACCGGAACTTATAAAGACCAGCTTTTTCGTTACCATGAACTCCCGAAAAATCCGGATCATTGTCTCGCTTTTGAGGATTGATGATGAAATAGCCGGATGGATTATAGTCATGGAGGATACTTAGCAATGGGTAGAACAAGCATAAAAAACAAGCTGATTCTTAGTTTTCTGGCATTGTTGCTGGTCGTCTTGGTGGTGGTGGGTGTTGTCAACAGGATGTTTAATGATTTCTACCTTGCCCAAGCCATCTCCACTGCCCTGGCCTTGGCCGCAGGTATTGTCCTCGGCGGTATCTTTTCCCGTTCTCTTGTTTGCAGATTGAATCGTCTCAGCAAGGTTGCAGGAGAAATCAGTCAAGGTGATTTGACCAAAGAGATCCCTGTTTTGTCACAGGATGAAATCAGAGACCTCGAAGAGATTTTTGCCAAAATGATGGCTGATTTGAGGGACATGATTGGCGAGATGAAGCACGTCTCTTCTCAGATAAGTGAAACAAATACAAGACTTTCCAGAGTGGTCAAGAAGTTGCTGGAAAACAGCAGAGAGATTGACCAGACAGCAACGGATATCGCCAAAGGATCAGAGGAGCAAACATTAATTGTCCAAAAAACATCTCTCAGGCTGGATAACGCATTGAACGAGATGGACGAGATGGTCGCGCAGTCTGCCGAAACGGCTGGAAAGATCAATGAAGCGCGTCTTAAGAGCGAAACAGGAGAAACCAAGGCCCGTCAAACCATCAATCGCATGGAATTGGTTCTCAAACAGATGGTTGATAATACGCAACCCATGTATCGACTGGCCAATAAGGTTGAAAAGATCAAACTCGTCATCAATATATTGGATGAAATCTCCCAGAAAACCGACCTTCTCTCCCTGAATGCCTCAATTGAGGCAACCAGGGCAGGGGAATCGGGTAGAGGTTTTGCCCTTGTTGCCGATGAGATAAGAAACATGGCAGAAAATTCCAAACGTTCATCTCAGGAGATTAGGCGGATGGTGGAAGATATGCTCCAAGATAGTAAGGCAGTCACCGAAGCCCTGACTCAGACTCAAGATGATGTCAAAGAGGGACGCAAAACCATCCACGAAATAGTGCAGACATTTGGTGATATGCTCACCGGAGTAAAGGAAGTCTCTGGGGCAATCCAGGAAAACGAGGATGTCACAAACAGACAGGTGAAGCAAATAAGGGGGTTGTTGAGCCATTTTCAGGATCTATCACGGCTCGCCAATGAAAATTTTCTCTCAACACAGAAGACTACCGTGGCCACCAAGAACCAGAAACAAGACATGAAAAGGATGGTCGGCGTCATGAAATCATTGACGGCGCTCTCAGAAAAGATGCAACAAACCCAACGACGATTCAAGCTACCCAAGGATTATGCGCAGTCACAAAGTGATTATGCTGCGGCGCAATAACTGTTATGGCACTCCTTGCCTTCTTTTGCCCTGACCGGAAAATGAAGGCTGGGTGATGGGATGAGCACATGGAATGGTTTGGCTTTCAAGCCGGAGACACAACGTTTGGAATCAATGCCCAGTATGTATACAGGGTGGTGGACGATGTCAAGATCACACCTGTCCCGTTTGCACCTGACTGTCATCTTGGTTTGGTGTATCACAGGGGAGAGCTGTTTGATGTAATTGCTACGGCAGACTTGCTGGGACATGGAAAAGCAGACGTGACAGGAGATTTTAGGATCATTCTTATCAAATGGTCTGACAAGAAACTGGCCTTGGTCCCTGATGCGATCATTGGCCTTTTATGGATTGAGAATAACCACGAAAACCAGAACGTTCATACTACAGATGATTATGTTGTGAAACTCATAACACCTGACGATATCTGGAACAAATTGCTGGAACTTCCCTATGGACCTGACCAAATATAAAAAGATATTTACCCAGGAATCGGGCAAATATCTTGAAGATCTCGACAGGCTCCTGATGACGGTTGAAAAAGACCGCCTCAATTCTGACTTGTGGGCCGAAATACATGGCAAGATCCACTCCATCAAGGGAATGGCCCGGGCACTGAGCCTGGACAAGATCAGCGAGCTTGCCCACAGCATGGAGACTTGGTGTAAAGAGTTTCAGCAGGGTGCCGTGGAACCTGCACCAAACGTGATACAGTTGCTATTTGATGGTGGAGACCTGCTTAGGCTCTTGGTGGCAACAGAAGGTCAGACCGTATCTCCTCAAGACCAGAGGCGCTACACGGCCTTGCTTTCCAAATTTAAGGAAGCTCCTGACAAGTTGGCTATCGGGGATAAGGGCGAAACTACCCCCACGCTATCCAAGCCTTCTGTGACCGAGAAAATAAACTATGTTAGGGTCAAGTATGCCTTGATCGAAGAACTTCTCGGTCTTTCCCAGGAAATACTTCTCATAGAAAAAGGGTTGCCCCCCCTTTCTCAAGAACAAGTCTCCGGGGGTCTAAAAAACTGGATTGACGATTATACATCCATATTGAAAGGTCTTCACTTCAGGCTGGCCCAATTACGACTGATGTCATTCGGTGATTTTGCCGATATATTCGCCAAGACCATAAGAAACCTGGCCAAGGAGAACAACAAGGAAGTCAGGTTGGACGTTGTGGGAAGTGAGCTGGAGGCGGATATTACGTTGCTGGAGCGTCTTCGAGAACCTTTTGTTCATATCTTCAGGAATTGCATTGCCCATGGCATTGAATCATCAGACGAACGCCTGAAAGCGGGTAAGGACGCTATTGGCAGAATCATTCTGGAGGCCGCACGTGAAAGGGACAGTCTGATCATCAAAATAATCGACGACGGTCGTGGTATCAACAGATCGGCTATTATCAAGTATCTTAAGAACAACAGGTCCTTGACAGACGAGCAGATAGCCCGGATACCTGAGGAGGAATTCTTCGATACCATACTCGATCCTGCCTTTTCTTCTGCATCAAAGATCACAGAGGTTGCGGGCAGGGGTATCGGCATGAATGTTGTTGCCCAGGCCATTGAATATCTGGGTGGCACGATGACTATCCATTCGGAACCCGCAAAAAATACTGAGTTTATGATTAGACTTCCTGTTTCTCTGTCGATTATTGATACTATTACTTTTATGGTAGGTGATTACACCCTCTCCATCCCCACTTCAAACGTAGTTTCTATCGATCAAGGAAAAGACAGTTTATCCGATGATAGTGCTTCTTTTTATGACCTTAGGCGTGTGTTAGGCGCTAGAGAGAACGGGGGGGAATTTATTTATGTGTTAAAAATCAGAGGTCTGGGAGAAAAATATAGCCATAACGGAAAAGAGGAGTTGATGGAAATAGCAGTAGACACTATTATCGGCAATAACCGGATCATGGTCATGCCTGTTGGAGAACTGTTGGCCAAAGCAAGGCTTTTTGCCGGAGTAGGGATTATGGAAAACGGCGATATTTCCATGCTTCTTGACATTGAAAGCCTTCCAGGACGACCAGGGTAACGGACAAACCTGAAATCCCCTGCTCCTTTTGACACCATATTACGAGCTTCAATGTTCAAGTAGCACCTTAATAAATTTGCATAACGGTCGAACATATAAAGGCAATCAGGTAATAAGACAAGTGCCTGGGTGGCGGAATAGGTAGACGCAAGGGACTTAAAATCCCTCGGAGCTTAGTCTCTGTACGAGTTCAATTCTCGTCCCAGGCACCAATGAAATCAAGGGGTTAAGCCCGTCAGCGGCGGCGGGACTAACCCCATTTTTTTCGGTCTGAAGGGCCATTGAGTTCCAGGGTCACCCTTGGTACGCCTGGCAGGATTCGAACCTGCGACCTACGGATTAGAAGTCCGTTGCTCTATCCAACTGAGCTACAGGCGCTTGCTCGTATAGACTTTCACATATTAAATTTCACCGCGTTATCGGTCGTCGGCGTATTACAATACAGCCTCCTCTCTCTGGCCTTGTGAAATTTAATATGTAAAAGTCTATAGTACTAATACCAATTTTTCGCAAAAATACCATACGCAAAAAGTGTTGTCCATAGTAAAGGCAGGGTGTGGAGAGGCATTTCGGAATGTGACTCAACGAAAAACCTCAATTCGTAGCCACGTGCAGCATATCCCTTGATAAACAACGGCCTGTTTGATATTTAATGTAAAAGATCGCTATTGTGTTCAAGAAAATGATTTTGGGGTTGTCGTTTTCGTTATAGGTTATGCGGTTGCGCTACTCGTTTCGTTTACCGTCAGTCGGTTGCGGTGCTCCTAATCCGTAACCGCTCTACGAATCCCGATACGAGTTGCGCAACCGCAACCGTTTAACTCAAACCGAAATACCGAAAAGATTCCCTAAGAAATAAAGGTTCATTTACCCCAAAAAGATTATCTGAAAAGCTATATTGAGCCGTGGACTAAATTGGTCGGCAGTATTATTTATGAAAAAAAAACAACAAAGTACACGTATTCCGAAGCTAAAAAAGAAGGAGACAGACTCGTTACCCAAAGATGATACTGAATCCCCGCCCGAGCGTCCCCTGGCAAAATATGATCCGTTGCAACGTTACCTGTGGGAAATCGGACAGCATAAACTACTTACAAGAGAAGAAGAAATCGAACTCGGGACGAGAGTCATGGAACATGGAGATCGTGAGGCAGCCTACAAGCTAATTACAGCCAACTTGAGGCTTGTGGTAAAAATAGCCATGGAGTTTCAGCGGGTCTGGATGCAAAACCTGCTCGACCTGATCCAGGAAGGAAATATCGGGCTTATGCAAGCCGTCCAGAAGTTTGACCCTTGCAAGGGGGTTCGGTTTTCATATTACGCATCCTTTTGGATCAAGGCATATATCCTCAAATTCATCATGGACAATTTTCGATTGGTCAAAATCGGCACGACACAGGCACAACGAAAACTTTTTTTTAGGCTAAAAAAGGAAAAACAGAAACTCATATCTGAAGGATTTGATCCCAAACCAAAGCTGCTTTCGGAACGGCTTGGGGTGTCTGAGCAAGAAGTCACTGATATGGACCAGCGGTTGACCGGGTGGGAAGTATCGCTGGACGCCCCAATCAGGGAAGACTCAGAGGATGAGCGGAGCCAGTTCATTGCCACGGCCGGTGCTGTTTCTGCTGAGACTCAAGTGGCCACAAAAGAGCTAAAGGCTATTCTTCATGATAAAATCGCCGCTTTTAAGAAGGACCTGAATGAGCGCGAACTCGATATCCTTGACAACCGAGTTTTATCTGAATCGCCGGCAACACTTCAGCAAATTGGCGAGCGCTACGCCATTTCAAGAGAGCGTGTGCGTCAGATTGAAAACAACATGATCAAGCGGATAAAGTCGTACTTTGAACGAGAGATACCTGATTTTAATTCATTCCTTGATGGCCTGAGCGGAACTTAGGGGCTCTACCCCATTTGGGGTATTGGAGGGGCGTATATAAGAGTTGGGGGGAGACAACAACTTTTCCGCATCCTTCTGGAAGAAAGAAAGTGAGCTAAAGTGCCTAAAGTGTCTAAAGTGCCCTAAAGTTAAGGACTTGAAGAAACAGTTTTATTATTGAAAGAAAGTGAGTCCCGCCTTTAGCGGGATTAAGCAATGCGCCTCCGGCTCAACATATTAAAAATAGGCAGAATACCTCAACTTTAGGCACTTTAGCTCACTTTAGGCACTTAATGTACTCCACAAATGCGGCGCAAGTCGTTTCAAGAGCATGCATCCCCCAAGTTCTGGATACGCCCGTGCTGGAGTGATGGGTTTAGTGGAACAAGAGAGGCAGCTTTTCCCAGGTGGACAAAAAACATCAAGTGCTAAAAGGGCTATAATTTCGCTAAGTTGAAGAACTACAAGGAGACACGGAAACATGGTTAGAAACGCTTTTTGGACTCTCATATTCATCGGTACGGTGCTGAGTCTTTGGGCCTGCGGTTTTTATCCAAAGGGTTTGCCGGCCGGAGCAAAAACTCCTGAAGTTAAAGCCGATGATATAGGGCCTTACTATTACTATACGCGCTCGCGCCTCATGAAGGGTCGGGGTGAGATAGATCAGGCAATCGAGTCGCTCAGGGAGGCGTTGTCAAGGGATCCTGATTCGATATTGCTAAAAAGGGAGCTTGCGCAACTATATCTTCATAACAATGACCATCGTTTGGCCCTTGTAATTGCGGAGAAGATCGTAAAAGAGGAACCAAAGAGTGTGCCTTCTGTCATCATGTTGGGCGGTATCCACAGCGCCTTGAATCAGCATGCTGAAGCTATTGCAGCGTATGAAAAAGCCCTGGCGCTTGAACCGGATTCCGAACAGGCCTATCTCTTGTTAGGGTTTGAATATGTCAGAAGCAAGGCCCCAGACAAGGCTAGGGAAATGTACAAGGACCTCCTCGAAATAAACCCAACATCTTTTGCCGGACATTTTCGGTTGGGAACGGTTTGCGTGACCCTGAAACGTTATGATGAGGCAGAGTCTGCGTTCTTAAAATGCCTTGAGCTCAAGCCGGATTACGAACAGCCCCTCTTTGAGCTTATCAACATTTACGAAGCTACCCAAAGAGATGAAAAGGCTATCAGCACCTATAAGAAAATCCTTGCCGGCAACCCGGATTGTCTCAGAGCATTAGTCGGACTTGGCCATTTTTATCTGAAGAAAGGTCGGACCG
This sequence comes from Deltaproteobacteria bacterium, assembly GCA_030592345.1. GTDB lineage: Bacteria > Desulfobacterota > Desulfobacteria > Desulfobacterales. Next base: position 4,785 of record JAUVJO010000018.1, on the reverse strand, counting down.
AAGATGCCAAAAAAGTGTTCGAGGAGATGAAGCTCAGAAGTCGAAACAACCCCTTGGTTATTAAGCAGATTGCTCTTATCTATCTTGAACAGGAAAGGTACGAGGAAGCGGCTGTGACTCTAGAGAGGCTTCTGGAAGATGATCCGAACAGACCAGAGCTGCACTACTTTCTTGGAATGGCCTTTGAAGGGCTCAAGAAGACAGATGACGCGATCTTCGCATACAAGAAGGTCCGGGAAGGGTCTACCTATTATCAGAGTGCCGTGGTTCATCTCGGTTTTTTGTACCAGGAAAAGGGCGATAGTGAAAGAGCCGTCCAACTGATAAAGGAGGCCCTTGAGAAGGAGCCTGACGAGGCGGAGCTCTATCTGTATCTGGGTGCGCTTCATGAAGAGATGCAAGATTATGACAAGGCCAAGGATGCGCTCAACAAGGGTCTGGCACTTGAGCCAGACCACATAAGTCTTATTTTTCGACTCGGAGTGGTCTACGATAAGGCTGGTGACAAGGAAGCGTGCATTCAGAAAATGAAGGCAATCATAGAGCGAGATCCGGAACATGCCGAGGCATTGAACTATCTGGGTTACACCTATGCCGAGCTTGGTACAAATCTGGATGAAGCAGAGGCACTCATCAAAAGGGCCATGAAATACAAGCAAAGTGATGGTTATATTACCGACAGCCTGGGGTGGGTCTACTATAGAAAGGGGCGTTATGAAGAGGGCATCAAATACCTTGAGGAAGCAGCCATGCTGCTTCCTGATGATCCCACGATCCTGGAGCATCTGGGCGATGCCTATGTCAAGATGAACTACTTGAAAAAAGGCATAGGGTCTTATCGAAAGGCTTTAAAAAACAAGGGTGACGATATACACTCACTTCAACAAAAGATAGATGCCCTTGAAAGACAACTCGGCAAGGATGGCTAAACGGACTGCTCTTATTGTCGCTGCTGCTCTTGTGTTACCGTTGTGCCTTTACTCATGTGCCACGGCACCCGGGGCGACCCATGTAGCACCTGACGCAGATCCATCAGGTTTGTTAGCCTCTCTAAACGAGCGCAGCAAAGACATCACAAGTTTTAGAGGAATCGGCAAGCTTATCCTAATGGTCAAAGGGGAGAGGCAAACCATGCGTGTGGCATGGATAGGTTCTCAACCCGGAGACGTGCGGGTAGAGACACTCGGGTTGTGGGGACAGCCGAATCTGACATTCTTGATTAAAGGCTCCATGTTCTATGTTCATGCCCGTCAAGAGGATCGCTGCTATAAGGGAAAGGCTACAGCAAGGAACATGTCGCGTTTTTTGTCGGTGCCTGTGCGGCCCGAGGACCTTTTTGTGCTGTTATCAGGCCAGGTCCCTGTCCTGCCATTTCATTATGTCAAAATACGGCACCAAGAAGGGGAGGACCAATCGTGCCTCTGCCTTTATAAGAAATGGAGACGTCTCGTTCAACGGCTGTGGGTAAATGATACGGGAAAAACGGTCACCCGCATTGAGGTATTTGACGGATGGGGGCATCTTCAATACAGCATGTTGTTCCGCAGGTTTGATGAGGAAGGAGTTGGTATGGCTGACAAAATAATAATATCGAACGACAGTGGCTCAGTTTTGTCACTTGACGTGGAAAATTTGCAGACTGGCGTGCAGATCCCTGGCAGTGCTTTTACCCCTGTGTTTTCCTGTGTTCAGGTGGTGGATCTTGATCCCTGAATTCACCGGCTTAAATGATGAGGTTTGCTGTTGACCGCATGCTGGGAAGGCTGGCCAAATGGCTTCGCCTTCTTGGATACGATGCGAAATATTCCAACAATCTTTCCGGTGAACTATTCCTTGCGCTGGCAGAAGAGGGGCGTATTCTTCTTACAAAGAATACCTGGATGAAAGGCAAGGTGACACCAGACAGGCTTGTATTCATAAGGGACAATGACCCAATGGTGCAACTCGATGAGGTTATCCGCTTGCTCGGCCTCAAACCAGAGCCACGGAGTTTTTTTACCCGATGCACGCTCTGCAATGGCCTCCTTGAGTCGATTGAGTCTTATAATGCGTACGGCATTGTACCGGACTATGTGTGGACAGCTCACGACAGGTTTTCCAGGTGCATGGACTGTGGAAAGATATACTGGCCCGGGAGTCATCTTGAAAGGAGTCGCAAGGAAATCAACAGGCTTCTTGGGGTGTAAGCACTTATGAGCACCAAGAGGATAGCCATGGGAAGTCGGTTGCTACATTGTAAGAATGTGATCACGTTGGGGGTTCGTACCAATCTTTCGGACTATGAGGACTGGCAAATGGAACTCATTCGCGAGTCTGAGGTTATTCTTTTCCCAACAACTTTTTTCGCCGACATATTTGACACTATGGGAAAGCGTACGTTTCCCAACTACCACACCTATAAGTTCACCCAGGACAAGATCAAACAGACCGTGCTTTTCAACCTTTTGCAAATCCCTCATCCCAGGACCCGGGTTTCTTATGGAAACACTCAAAAATCAAAAATATTGGAGCATTTTCAATTTCCTTTTGTAGCCAAGGTCCCGCGAGGATCAGCCCTTGGCAGGGGGATCTACCTGATTTGCGATGAAACCGATCTTGCAGAGTATTTACAATTGCGTGGGCCTGCCTATATCCAGGAATACTTAAAGATTGACCGCGACCTTCGCGTTATCGTAATCCGCGGTAGACCCATACATGCTTACTGGCGTGTGGCTCGACCAGGTGAGTTTCGGACGAATGTATCACAAGGTGCTACCATCAGCTTTGACAACATCCCTGAAGAAGGGATCGCCCTTGCCGTGAACACTGCCCGTCTTTGTCAGTTTGATGATGTAGGCCTTGATATCTGTTTTCATAATGGACAATATTGGGTCTTGGAGGCAAACATGAAATACGGAAAAGAGGGGTTCAGACAAGCGGGGATCGATTTTTATGAGCTCATGGACAAAATGATTGAAGATGGAGAGATCTAATTTGAAAGGAGCCCTCTGCCCATGAATTTACAAGAATTGAAAGAATCATTAAATGCCCGGGAAGAGCACTTCCTTTCGCCGCTGGCTGCTCACAGCAAGGATGCCATCCGCCGCCATCCTGAAGACCGTATCCATTCAGGCCATCGACAGAACTATTGTGTAGACTCGGATCGCATCCTTCATTCGCTGTCCTATACACGCTATATCGATAAGACTCAGGTCTTCTATTTAATTGATAATGATCATATTACCCATAGGGTCCTTCACGTTCAATTGGTCTCAAAGATATCACGGACGATCGGCAGATTTCTCGCGTTAAATGAGGACCTTGGTGAGGCTATTGCTTTAGGCCATGACATCGGGCATTGCCCATTTGGACACGATGGGGAAACATACCTGTCGGAGTTGTGTGAGGCCTCAGGTATCGGACCGTTTAGACACAATGTTCAAAGTGTGAGATTCCTTGAAGGGATCGAGCAGAAGGGCAGGGGCTTGAACCTAACCCTGCAGGTTCTCGATGGGATATTGTGTCACGATGGCGAGATCCATGATCAAGCCCTGTGTCCAAAACGCGAAAAAACCTTTCACGCTTTGGATCAAGAAATAGTTAACAAGGCTGCTGATCCGGATTTATCCGTCCGGCCCATGACGTTGGAGGGATGTGTCGTGCGCATGGCCGACACCATCAGCTATATCGGCAGAGATATTGAAGACGCCATTCGTTTGAATCTTATCAAAAGGGCAGATATCCCGAGGCATTCTGTGGAGCGATTGGGAGAGACCAACGGAACGATTGTCTACAACCTGGTAGAGGATGTGATCCAAAACAGTTTTCAAAAGCCTTCCATCGGTTTCAGTAGCGAGGCGTCAGAAGCCCTGAAAAAACTCAGGGAATTCAACTTAGAGCAAATATATCTTAATCCGAAGATAAAACCGGATGCCGGGAAGATCAGGGTGCTTTTTAAAGTGTTATTTGAACGTTATTTCGAAGATGTTGAAAAACAAAATCACGATTCGATCATTTTTACGGATTATCTCCAGGATATGTCCGACGATTACAGCCAGCATACAAGTCCCGCGCAAATCGCCCGAGATTTTATTGCCGGAATGACTGATGACTACTTCTTGAGGCAGTGCCCTGACAACCTCCGGCCGCCAAGGATGAGCTGAAGGCCCAAAGCTGAAGGCAGGCTTTTCCCTTTAATTCAAGTAACATATTTACTGACCCCCGGCCTTGAGCTTTCACCTTTGAGCTTTGAGCTTTCAGCCTCCGTGGAGCCATGAACCCTGAGCAGTTGTATGAAGAGCTCGAGAACCTTGCAGGACATTTAGGAGTTTCGATACGCCAAGAAAATCTCTCAGACCTGAAACCCGTAGCAAAAAGCGGCCTGTGCAAGGTGAAGGGCCGTTACTACTATATAATGGATAGCTCAACCACTTTGGACGAAAAGATCCGGCTCTTGACTGAATGCTTAAGCCAGATGGACCTTGAAGGTGTTTATCTATTGCCCGCTATCAGGAATGTGTTGGAGGCGGTGCGCAAAAATGGCGTCCAGGGGTAGGGTCCGGGCGTATTTAAGAGTTGGGGGGAGACAACAACTTTTCCGCATCCTTCTGGAAGAAAGAAAGTGAGCTAAAGTGCCTAAAGTGTCTAAAGTGCCCTAAAGTTAAGGACTTGAAGAAACAGTTTTGTTACTCGTTTTGTCTTTCAACTTTAGGCACTTTTCCAGCAAGTACTTCTCTAACACAAATGGATATCATCCTTTACTTTAGGCACTTTAGCTCACTTTAGTTCACTTTAGGCACTTAATGT